>JABDJM010000389.1 GCA_013002475.1 Saprospiraceae bacterium
CTATTGGAAGCTTCATTGGGTTTTTTCCAGACTTCAATCTGATCTAGTTGACGAACGCAGGTTGAAATACGTTGAAAATTTTCCTGCAGGTGAGAAGTTGATTGAGTCAATAACTCTTCTTTCCAGAGTGGTTGGTTCATGAACAATATTGAGTAATAGAAATAGCCACACAATTTATTAATATCGGCTTGGAACCAAACTTACGAAAGGGTTATTTAGTGTTTTAGAAAACTATTGACAAATTGAATATCATGAATAATTAATTGAACAAAATAAGGCCCAGGAGGTAATGAAGTACAATCAAGAAGATAATTATTGGTTGTTTTGTCTAAAGATATTTGATTCACTAACCTTCCATAGGAGTCAAAAATTCTTAGGTTTCGGACTCCGCGTGGCGCTCCATCAAAGTGTAGTGTTGTTTCCCAATTAACCACACTTGGTCTACATTGGAAATCGAAGGGCATGTCTGCTTCGAATTTTACTTCCTTTATACTGCTATGTTCGACACTGCCGGATAGTTCAACAGTTTTTAATCGATAGTATACATGAGTAACTTCTACTTCCTTATGAAAAAATTCATAGTTGGTCTCTGAGTAGAAGTCTCCTACAGCGTTCACTTTACCTAGAGGGGAAAAAACCCTTCCATCGTAACTAAATTGAATTTCAAAATAATCTAGATTTGCCTCAGAAGCTGTTGTCCATTGAATTCTGGCACTACGGAATTGAGCTTGAGCCTCAAAAGAAAGTAACTCCACTGGAAGTGCTTTGAGGAATGCACTATTAATGCAGTCCGTTTGACAATCGAAAAGAGCACAATCCGTTAGACCAATGCAGGAGCAGGGAGAATTTCCCCCGTCAAGAGCGCCTAAGTCGCTTACATTTCCCCCACCGAGCACACTGGTGGCATTACCCGAATTTGCCGTTGCACTGACAATGAAAAAAGTAGCCAGATCTATATCTGATGGTATCCCCAGATGAGATAATGGAATTGGAAAAGTAATAAATTGTGGATCAGATGTTCCACAGGAGGCTGAGGATGCCGAACAGGCCTCCTGAATATCATTCACACTTATGCACTGGTCGCAAAGAGTTGAATTAATACTTGTCGATCCATCAATATCAAATACACTTACTCCCTTGTTTCCACCAGCATTTGCAAATTGAACTTCCCGTTCAAATCCATTATTCCCACAAACTGCGTTTGTATCATTGGCAAGGCCATATGATCCATCTGTGTCGACAAGAAAATTGTAACCAAAATTACCATTGGGAGACTGTGCCAATCTAAATCGAAAGAGGATCATTTCGTCCCCACTGACTGGACTAAGGGGGCTTGGATCAATTATATTGAAAAAGCCAAAATCACTACCATTGTCATCCTGAATTAAATCGGAATTACCGCAATTGGGATTCACATCCCCAGCTACTTCCCCACCATCTACAAGTGCAATCCAACCCGTGGTCGAGTTAGCCAATATTTCAAATTCAGCTAATTCTGTGGTTCCGCTTGTAAAACTTGATCCGCTTTCGGTAATAAATCCATCTCCATCTGGATCAAAAAGAGCATCAAATCTTGTTGAACTATGTCCATTTGTGATAGTCCCGGGGGTGCATTGGGAGAATCCAACCTCGGGTCGAAAAACCAATAGGAAACTAAAAATCAAGAAAATGACTCCGGTTTTGCTGCTCATGGATACTATGTTTCCTAATAGAGAAGCAAAAATCAGGCCACCTAGGGTATTCGTGACAGGGAAAATTCAAACCATCTGAATATTAATTAAATAGAATCATAGAAAATGGGATTTCATCTGTCACTAAATTATTTAAGGTAATTGAAAGGAGGATTTAGCTAAACCTGCACGTTTCAGTTTCATGGTTGATCAACCGAATCCCAATAAAAGGTCTCAAAAAACAGAAGGGCCCCTATAAATAGGAGTCCTCCATGTTGTTAAATCCAGGCTATTATTCTTTATGCCGCGGGGAAGCTAAAATATCCGGCACCCTGGGGTTAGTACAGGGAGGCCGGATTTTTTTGTTGCCATTGGGCGTGTCTTTGAGAAAATGTTTATTTGGCAGCTTCAAATAGAAGCTCTCCACAAACGATAATCTAAATAACAAAAAGGGTCAGGATTTTACCAGACTGAATAGATTATCGGTAGGCCTGACTCGACCATCGGTAAGTAATTGCAATGTTGTTCTGATTACTCAAGTTTTCGGATAACATCTTCCTGAAACTGCTCCTTCCTCCTTCGGCTAACCGGAACTTCCGCCTCATCGCTCATGATCACTTTGCCGGACTTTAAATACTTCGTGATATGCTGGGTATTAATAAGGTGAGATTTATGGCAGGAGTAAAACCCATAGGGGGCTAAAAGATCCCGAAATCGACCAATACTATATGAGCTAATTATTTGATCTCCCCCTTTTAAATGGAGTCTGGTATACTTTTGCCAACCTTCGCATCGGATAAGGTTTGAAACCGTAACGAACTCATAGGATTGGGACCCTGGAACGGCGATCTTGTTTTTTTGATCTCCGGGATTTTTCAGATTTTGTCTCAGAAGGTCAAAATTCTTGGCCTTCTCATTACTTAATACTTTCTGTGTTGCACGCTCAACGGCATTAACAAGCTCGTTAGTGCTAATAGGCTTCAGCAAATAATCAATCGCACTTACTTTGAAAGCTTGTAATGCAAATTCGTTATACCCGGTAACAAAGATGACCTCAAAATATCGGTCTTTGAATTTATCCAAAAGATCAAACCCAGTCCCGCTTGGCAAAGTTATATCCAGGAATAATAAATCTGGCCTTGTCTTAAGGATTATACGATAAGCCTGATGAATATCATCTGCCTCCCCAACAATCTTAATTGCGGGACAATGCTCCTCCAGTTTTTTTCTGAGGACCTTTCGCGGCTTCTCTTCATCGTCAATTATGAGGGCCTTTAATGTCATGCCACAATATTATTAAAGGTTAAAATAACCTTGTGTCCAGGGAAGTTGGGATTTCCGGGATAAGGAATTCTCCTTTCCATTTGCACTTCCACCCTGCCCGAACTGCTTAGTGTTTCTATCCTGTCAACGACATCGGAAATGCCCCTTGATTTGTGTGCTGATTTTTGGTGGTTTTTAGAATTCTTAAATCCAATTCCATTATCAAACACCTCCACCACTAAATCATCCTGATTTTTCCTAAAGTCAATTTTCAATAATCCTTTCCCATCTTTCCTTTTCTGAAGGCCATGTAAAATTGAATTCTCTGCAAAAGGCTGTACCAAAACAGAGGGAATATGGACATCCATGAGATCAATTCCTGGATCTACATGAATCTGGGTTTTGAATTTTCCCTCGAACCTCATCTCTTCCAATTCTGTGTAAAGCTTAAGGATCTCAATTTCTTCATAAAGGGATACGGAGGGATTTCTGGATGCTTCTAAGTACTTCCTCAGCAACCGGGAAAATTTGGTTAGATAAAAATCGGCCTGGTCAATGTCATTATTGCTAACAAAATATTGAATAGCTCCTAAGGCATTGAACATGAAATGTGGATTCATCTGTGCTCGCAAGGCGGTAAGACGCATTTCTGAGATCCTTAGGTTAAGATTTTTTTCAAGTTCAACTTTCTCCAATCTTTCTAAATGCCTATTCCGATACCAAAGAAAAAATAATCCCGCGACTAAAAATCCGATTGCCCCGTAAGTCCAGGAATTCCAAAAGGGACGCCTGATCTTAAAGTCGATATTTTCAGGGTAGAAAATTTCCTTTCCATTATACCTCTCTGCCTTTACTTCAAGGGAATAACTTCCCGGTGGCAACCCTAAAAAGCTCAATCTGTTTGATTGCGCTTCGGCCCAATCATCGTTAACTGGAGAAAGTTTGTAATGGAATGAAATATCCCCGGCACTTTGAAAATCTTTTAGAGAAAAGAGGAATTCGAAGTTATCCTGGCGACTTGAGAATGAATGCTTGGATTTAAGACCCTGAATTCTATTACCGTTAACCAGGACTTCTATTAAATCGATGGCAAGTTGGTCTTGGCTTAATGAGGGCTCTACGTTACCAATAAAATCCAAACCCCTATTTCCTGCCACGAATAAGCCCTTTTCAGTTTCCAGGGCATCTAGAACCTGGTTTGAGCTAAGCCCGGAAGACTCCCTATAGTGATGAAGCAAAGTCCCATCAGACTTGTCCAATCTGAGGAGGCCATTATTTGTAGAAACTAGAATATTACCGTTCAAGCCTCGAGCAAAATTGTTTATCGTGAGAATGGGGAGAGGCCCTTGAAGCATCTCATTATCCGGGTCGAAAAAAAACAAACCCTTATCCTCCGTTCCGATCCAAAGCTTCTCATCGTTCTCAAAAATTTTGCTGACAAATTCCAATTGAGGATTCCAAAAAATTGAATCGAGTGAGTTTGAGTAATGCTTATAGATCCCCTCTCCTCCAGCAATCCAGACTCCTCCTTCCGCCCTTGCGGAAAAATCAAAAATCTTTAAACGTTGGTCTTCAATGATCAAATCCTTTCCCTGAGGGATTAAGCGCACCAGCTCATCATAATGAGTTGCAAGTAAAGCCTTGGAGCTTTCATCCCATATTAGCTGTTTTATACTTCTTATGTCAATTGGGTTTTCTACACCACGATACGATAATGTTGACTTGTTTGTAATGGCATTAAAAGATTCAAGGAAGTTTTGGACTCCAGTTTTTTTATTCCACATGTGTATAGAAGGGAAAGAAGACCAATACACATTGGAATTCCTATCAGTTGTGGCGGCATAAAAACTCCCCAGGTTTTTATTAACAAGTGGGCCAGAATTTTTTCCCATGGAAACCAGGAATGGTATTCCAGCTTCTGAGAAACAGATCAATGAATCCTGACCCAGGGAAATTAGACCTCTAAAAAATCTTGCATCATTTGACTTTAAGGAAACCTTTGCACTATTTCGACAATGATTTGGAAGGAGAAATAATCCAGCATCTCGACTTCCCACCCAAATATTTCCTTGCACATCATCAATAATTCTTCTTATGTCCGCTTTACTCGAAAGGTCACCAATTAAAAAATGGTCAACAACGACATTATTGCTATCAATTTTAATAAACCCGGTATTCGTCTGGAGATAAACAAAGGGCCAGGATACCTGACATTGGAAACTATTATCAGTCGTCAGATTGTAATCCTCCCAATTAACTTCTTTTTTTTCCTTTCTATCATTTCGAATTAGAATTGCGCCATCACTATGCAACAGAATGAATTGATGATTTGAAATCCCCTGTCTTATTTTCGACTTTTTATCAAAGGAGATTTCTACGGTAGCGAGACGCTCAGAATAATACTTGTTAACTTCATCATCAACCCTAACGGTGATGATCTTCGATGGAAAATCTATTTCAAATATTTCCCCTCCAGGGAAGAACGTTGAGGGTTTCGGGTAGAACCGTTTGTAAGGATTTCTGATATGCTCTGCAAATTGTTCATGAGTAAAAAACGTATCGCGAAAAAAAATGGTGGGAATACCGCCATTAACTAATTGATGACCTGAAATGAAATCCAGGTGAGTCGGCTTTTCAGATAGGCTATCATTCTCAATCCTGGTGAAAGTGGGGTTGAAGGTTGAAATAGTACCTTTCTCATCCATACCCTTTTCAAGCATGAAAATGTCATTATCAGGCAATCCATCCTTGGTGGTATAGTTAACAAATTCTAATCCATCGTACCTGCAAAGACCGTCTTCGGTATACACCCAAATGTAATCCCCAATTTGCATCGCACCGTACACATAATTCGTAGGAAGCCCGTCCTCAGTCGTGAAATTGATCCAGGGATACTGCTGTCCGTTACAAAAGCTAGAAATCCCTGACAAAAAAGTCCAAAATAGTATTCGTCCCAACATCCAACCTTCAATGTACGAAATGACCAGAATTCAGTCCTGAACTAGGGGGTATCCTCTGAAAATAAAGCCTTTTCCTCCATGTTAAAACGGCTTTCATAGACACCGGCCCTCACTAATTTGACCACTGTCATTTACATCCATGACAATAGTCAACTTCAGTAGTTCTTATATGCCTTTTCTTGTAAGACAGGCCCAAGGCCTTCGAAACAAACTATGAAGAAACTTGCCTTTTATATTCTCTTGGGAAGCCTCCTGCTGGGATTCAGTAGTCCAAATCATATCCAGGAACCTGCCGAACTGAAGGACTTAATTCAGGAGCTAAAAAAAGATCGTAGGGGCCCATATAAAGACATTCGGTGGTTCTGCCCGGATGGCTCAATAAATCTTCCAAAAGTATATTGCAATCAACCTGGAGGTATCCAACATGCCAGGCTAAAGGATGAGGTGGAAGTGTTGGGAAAGAGACAGCATATCTTCTGGGGAGAGATCTTAGCGGCGGCTGATAGAACTGAATTCTGGGACAAGGACAACAACAACTCCCGGATCAAGCAATACCAACTGACAAAATACCTTCAGCGAATCGACGATGGTTGGATCCTTAGAAAGGGTCAATATTACAGAGGAGCATTCCAAGTGGAGGACGAAGAAGCCTGGGGTATCGACTTTCTGAAAAGATTGATCTTCAGCGATGACCTCCTTCAGAAGAAATACTTCTTGGTTAGACAGGCTGCCAAAGACATCCCTCATAAGGGAGAAAAATACCGCACAGAACAAGTTTGGGCAGTATCTAAATACATCAATGATTGTTATCCTGATTTTATGGAATTGCGCGTCAAGATCCATGGGCAACCGGATGAGAAGGATGTGCAACGCGTCATTGATTTTAAGAATGAGCACCTGATGGAGTTAAGCGATGATCTCTTGGAAAAATTCGATGAGCTCATCAACCATATGGAATTATTATACGCTCCTTCCAATCTGAAGACGCTTCGAAAATATTTGATCCATTTAAAGCCACATACTTCCCTTCGAAAATCCCTGGACGATTATGTAAGGACTTTTGCCAACGACCCTCCTTCGGCGGCAAAGCTCATGGCTACCGCAGAACGCCTTCAGGAGATCCGTGAAAAAATGACCACCATTTCGGGACGCACCGGAAGATTGGCTTTGCTGGATATCAGCATTGCCCTGGAAGAAATGTTCTACGTGGAGATCGCATCCTGGCAGCCCGACTCCCTGGATGAGCTTCTCGACAAAATCTGCTACACCGGCCTGGCGGCCTCAGGCACAGGCTTTCTAGAGCCCTGGGAATGGGAAGCCCTCGAAGGGCAATTGACCTTGCCACTGGATGGCCATTTTTATCTGGAAGATTTACTTACCCACCTGGAAGCCGCACGTAGGTTAGTGGAATGGGGAAGCCAAATGCCAAGGGCAACCTACCAGGATGTGGTCGAACTATACAATTCATTTGAACCACTTGCAGAGGGTTTTTATGATGAGCGTGTTAGAAACTCCTCCTTGCTTGCCCTTGGTGAAGATGTTGCAAGACTTGGGAAATTTGTAAACAAAAGATCAGGCCTGGCTACCCAGCTGATGAACCTGGAGGATAAAAGCGGAGTCAGAGGATTAAATCCTGGCTATGCAATCGGAGAACTGGTGGTTGTTGACAAGACAGTGGTAGATATGGCGGTAGACGACAAGAAGATCTATGTTTTCAACCGGCCCCCGGTCGACCTAAAACCCATATCAGGGATCGCCAGTG
>JABDJM010000392.1 GCA_013002475.1 Saprospiraceae bacterium
GCTCGGTGACGGACTAAAAGCAAAAGAAAAGCAGGAAGAGGTGATGGTTTACGATCTGGCTGAATTAATAGTGAATAATCAGAAGTGGTAAACCTTCTGAAGCAAAATCTGGTTGTTTGATCATGGATGTATATGAAAAATTGTCTTCTAAATCCAGAGTATGGATTTACCAATCTGACAAGCGTTTTAGTGATGAACTAGTTGAAAAGCTAAATGCGCAACTGGCATCCTTCGCAGAGAATTGGACTAGCCATAACCGGCAGCTATTTTCATTTGCCAAGGTCTTCGACAATACCTTTGTGGTTCTCATGGTAGATGAAACCATGGCTGGTGCCAGCGGATGTAGTATTGATAAATCCGTCCACTTCATCCAATCCCTGGAGAGGGAGTTTGAGATTAGCCTAATGAACCGAAAAATTCTCACCTATAAAAGTGACGGAGAGATCCAGTTTTCAGATCTGAATGATTTTTCTACCCTGTATAAGGAGGGAAAAATCTCCGATGATACCCTGGTATTTGACACATTGATAAAAACTAAGGGTGATTTTGAAAACCATTGGGTTAAGCCATTACACTCAAGCTGGCACAAAAGATTCGTGTAATCGTCTGGTTTATTCGACCTTTGATAGAAAAGAGGCAACAATTACCTGGCTTTGAGGGTATTTTAAGCAAAAGAAAAGGTCAAGATGATCAGAAGAGTCAAAAACTGGTTGGGAATAGAAGGCGTAAAGCTAGAGCTTGAGTTGTCAGATTCGTTTTCCCTTGATGGTCAGGAGATTGAAGGAAAAGTTGTTTTTCTTTCTAAAACGGAACAAGAGGTAACCCGTCTAAATATCACCATGGTCGAGCGATATTCTCGCGGCAGAGGAGAGTCAATGAAGATCGATGAGTATTTATTGGGAACCATGGAGCTGGAGGAACCCATCCTGATTCCTGCAGAACAACCTATGGAATTGAAATTTTCATTGCCATTTAAAGTGATCCGGTCTGAAATGGATCAATACGCCAAAAGAAACTTTCTGCTAAGGGGCCTGGTAAGAACTGCCAAGTGGGCCAGTAAAGTAAAATCAGTTTACTATATCATTGCAGAAGCCAAGGTCAAGGGAGTTGCTTTGGATCCGTTTGATAAAAAAGTTATCTCGCCGGCCTGAGCCTTACTTCTCCTGGAAACTTTGGATAATCTCCTCATCCGTCTTCCCAAGATTATTCAGAAGGAATTTAGCATCATCCGCAAATCCATCTTCAGGATATTTTTCCAGAAATTCCTCGTACACCGGCCTGGCGGCCTCATCCTGATTTAATTCATTGTCCAGCGTAAAGGCTTTCAGGAATAAAGCCTGCGAAGCTTTGGGAGAGTCAGAATAATCCTGAAGTATCCAATCAAAAAAGTCCAAAGCATTTTGGTTGTTCTTAACCATGCGGGCCGTTTCACCACCGCTCAGAAGCCAATCAACGGTTTTATCATCCTTCAAGGTCAAACCTCTAAGCCAGGCACCACGTTGATAATCGAGGATAGCTGTCCGGTTGATATTCCCGGATACTGTATCGACAAAACTATTTTTTAGGGATTCAAGGTAAACATCAAGCTCTTCCACCTGAGGATTTTTTGCCATAAATGCTTTTGCCGCCGCATTCTCCGGATCAGAAGATAGGAGCTTAGTATAAATGGGTTTAGCCAGGCTGGGGTTTGAAAGTTTATTACCGTAAATATCTGCCAGCAGAAGGAATCCGCTTTTGGCACCTTCTGAATCCGGATAGTTTTTTAGGAGTTTACCCAGAACTGGAATTGCTTGTTGAAATCTATTTCCATCAACAGCAATCTTGGCCCCCCTGAGCATAAATTGAGGAGACCATTTTGAGTCCTCGGGATGTTCATTTGCATATTGAACATAGGCTGCCATCAGGTCGCCTAATTTCCCCTCATCACCTGAGGAGGTTCTTTCCATATCAAGGATATTTTGGACTGCAGGATCTTCGGTTGTGCAGGCCATTAGGAGAAGCAGGAAAAAAATAGGAGTTGTAAATCTTGCCATGTTCAAAATGTTTGAACAAAAATACCTTTCCCAGCCATATTTAGCAATCTTTAAGTGAACTCAAGTTTCCATCCTTTGTTTGAAAACATATGAGCCAGGTAAATATCCATTGGTTTCGAAGAGATCTTAGGATCCATGACAACGCTGCATT
This sequence comes from Saprospiraceae bacterium, assembly GCA_013002475.1. Taxonomy (GTDB): domain Bacteria; phylum Bacteroidota; class Bacteroidia; order Chitinophagales; family Saprospiraceae; genus JABDJM01. Next base: position 2,185 of record JABDJM010000392.1, read on the forward strand.
GTACCATGCATTGAAGCGGAATCAACCTGTATTAGGTATCTTCATTTTTGATGAATGTATTCTTGAAAAGCTTGAAGACAAGGCTGATCCCAGGGTATCTTTCATCTACCAATCTATCGAAAACTTAAAAAAAGAGCTCCAGGAATTAGGCAGCGATCTGTATGTATCTTTTGGCAAGCCAGACGTGGTTTGGAAAAAGATCCTGAATGAATTCAGAATAGGGACTGTTTTCACAAATAGAGATTATGAACCCTATGCGGTTCAACGCGATCAAAATATTTCGGAGCTCCTTGAGAAAAATGGAATAGACTTCAAGTCGTTTAAGGACCAGGTTATTTTTGAAAAAGGGGAGATCCTGAAAAAGGATGGTTCACCTTATACTGTATTTACCCCTTATAGTCGTAAATGGCTTGAGAAATTGAACTCGCGGGAGGCCATTGGAAAACGAAGCAAGAGTTCTTATTTTTTCCAATCATACCCAAACGAAAAGTATTTTTCACGATTTCTAAGTATTGATGACCTTCCGATTCCCAAACTTGAAGACCTAGGGTTCGATAGAACCTCTTTGAAATTCCCGCCGAAAGAGGTGAAACGGAGCCTAGTAAAAAACTATGAGCAGACGCGCAATTTTCCGGGTATGTCTGGAACCTCAAGATTAGGGGTGCATTTTCGGTTCGGAACTATTTCTATTCGTGAAAAAGCGCGAAAGGCGATGACTATCTCGCCTATTTTTCTAAATGAATTAATCTGGAGAGATTTTTACTCTCAGATTCTGGCTCATTTTCCCCATGTCGTTGAAGGAGCATTTCGCTCGAAATACGATCGCATTCCATGGCGAAATAATGAGCAAGAGTTTGAAGCTTGGTGCCAGGGAAAAACAGGGTATCCAATTGTAGATGCTGGGATGCGAGAATTGAATTTTACGGGTTTCATGCATAATAGGGTAAGAATGATCACTGCCTCCTTTCTCACAAAACACCTTTTGATTGACTGGCGATGGGGGGAAGCTTACTTTGCGCAAAAACTATTGGATTTTGATCTTGCCTCAAATAATGGGGGTTGGCAGTGGGCTGCTGGGTCTGGTACTGATGCAGCACCTTATTTCCGGATATTTAATCCGTACACACAAGCAACGAAATTTGATAAAGAAGGGGCCTATGTTGCAGCCTGGGTTCCGGAGTTAAAAACTGGTGATTATCCTGAACCTATCGTGGATCATAAATTTGCACGTCAACGTTGTTTGAAAGTTTACAAGGAGGCTCTCGGCTAAAGCCTGCTTACCATTTTGGACATCTTTTTTCATTCCAGGAAAGTCCAATTTCCTTTCTGGACCTTTTGCTTCCAAAGGGCTTTGGCTTGGCTCTCTTTCTGTTCTTTTTAAGGGTGAATTCTGGTGATTTTGTAATCCTTCTTTTGATTCGTGGCTTAGGATCCCTTTGGGATTCTAGCTCTTTTTTACCCTTAGCAAGGGAAGATTGATTTTCTTTCTCAGTCGCAATTACTACTATATCTCCAACCGAGAAACTATTGATATCTAAGGATTCATTCAAAAGTTCAAGGTCATCCACTTCCTCCGATTCTTTGATAACCACGGTGGTTGATTGGTTTTTACCATTATCCTTTTTAAAGAGCCTTTTGACCTGGGCATCAGAGTTTGTAGAATAGAGGAATAGGGCACACAGGCCAAAAAGAATGGGTTTCATAGCTTTTGTTTGATTTTGTAACGCCGGAAAATGTGTGTTTGTTTCCGGGAAAAAGAACTTCTAATAGTTTAGAGTTACCTGGGAAACAAGTCAATAAAAAAAGCCATTCCAGATTGGAATGGCTTTCAATTGAGATTAGTTCGATTTTATTTTGCTCTTCGATGGATCAAAGGAATACTGAGGTATTTCCCACTTTCCTTATATCTGATCCTAAATATCATTTTGCTGAAATCCCGAGTCCCATCCATTTTGATCTCAAATCCCTGGCTATCTTTTGGCACTAAGGACTGATAAATGAGAATTCCTGTTTCAGTGAAAATTTCAACTATTGCGTCCTCCTCTAACGATTGTACAGGAGTCACATAAAGTCGGTCAAAGAAGGGGTTTGGATATACATCAACCAAAACCTTGCTTGAGATATTGAGATTCACCTCGTTGGAATACTTAATAGGAGAATCTAAACCAACGACCTTAACCCGATAGAAATTCATACCGGATTTTGCATCCCCATCCATGAATTCGTAATTATTAATGCCGTTAGAATTTCTCTGACCTTTTTCT
>JABDJM010000425.1 GCA_013002475.1 Saprospiraceae bacterium
CCTCTGAAAAAACCGTTCACTGGCCTGTTGTGTTTCCAGGATAGCTTCTTTTGTGCCCCTGACATTACTGAAAGCGGTATTAAGTCTCAAGAAATATTTCCTATCCTTCCATTGATGGTACAGGTCAAGCCCTCCGGACCAGGCCTTATTATGAAGAAACTCTAATGATGGATCATTGATATCCCGGTAAAGAGAGGTAATCATTCCACCAAAAACTGTATTCCCTTCATTGAAGTCTTGCGATGCCCTGGCAACAAAATAATTGGTCATAGGCTCAACAGGGGATTTCGATCTGGTTCCATCTACGTCAATTTCTGCAAACTCCTGAGCCGTAACGGATTCAAGCACTCCCCAACTGAATCCATGTTTATTTTTTCCTGTCACCTTTGCAGCTGCAAGTATCTGGGTATTATCCGGGACTTTAACATATGCATTATCTGGAGCATCAGGCCAGGCACTGGGTCTTCCACCTATCCTCCGGGAGTAAAAAAGATTATCAGGTCGAAATTGTGTTATCTTGAAATTAAGAATATTGCTCCCTTCAATAAAAAATGGCCTTCTTTCTTCAAAGAATACCTGAAAAGCAGAAAGGTTTAGCTGCGAAGGGTCCGCCTCCACCTGCCCGAAATCAGGATTAATGGTGAAATCCAATGTTATGTCGTTGGTAAGGCCAATCTTACCGTCAATTCCAACTGTCAGACTTTCATCTCTACCGGTAGCAAAAGGATTACCTTCTTCCCCCTCGTAACGCTCAGCTTTCGCCACAAAATATGGCATAATCTCCTTTTGTTTCTTTGGTTTAATACCCTCGATTCCATTGAGTTCGCCAAACAAGTGGACCCACCCACCAGCATTCTGTGGAATAAATTGCCAAATGGATTGTTCCTCCTCCCTGAAGAACCTTCTTTGTAGTTGTAATCCCCATACCTGATTTTCGGCATCAGAAAACCTTAGCTGACTAAATGGTATTCTGAATTCAGCCAACCAGCCTTCCTCATCAATAGAAGTTTTAAGGTACCAGATCGGATCCCAGTTGGAATCCCAATTATTGCCGTTATTTGATATAAACTCATCCCCCTTAACACCAGAAACACTTGCTGTAAAAGAGAATGCGGTTCTTTTGTCATTGTAGCTGTCAATATTTATCTCCACCCAATCCCCTTCGAAACCATCTCTTCTACCCATTCTTTTGACTATCTTTTCAGGCTCGGTATCATAGGCCCTCACTCCCACATATAAATTATTGTCATCGTACAAAATTTTGAATGAGGTCTGTTGAGCAGGAGCTTTCCCTTCATCCGGCATCCTCTGAATGAAATCTCCTCCCCATTCCACGAGGTCCCAGGCAGGATCATCCAGCAGTCCATCTATAACCGGAACTGCTCCTGAAATTTTAGAGGTAGTGTATGATTTCTTTGATATTTCTGTACTGTCAATTTTACTGTCTTGAGAGTATGCGTATTTCGAAAAAATACTAGCGAACAGCAGCAAGCCAACGCAAAAAATATTAGCGTTTCTCATGACCTATTAAGTTGAGTTGTTGACCGCTGAAAAGACAGTTACAAACGGATTTGGTTGCTTCCCAGTATTAAGAATTACTGAATTACAGATGGAAGGTTACATCAATCGGGATTTATTTTTCATGAATACCCCATTAAATGGATTCAGGCCTATTTGCCAGTTTGGTATTTCCTGGAAATGTCCTTTAATCGATTTTCAATTTCTTGATGAGATAACCACAGGCCTCGTACCATTACACCCTTTTGCTTTCTGGTATTACTGATATTTTCAAGGGGATTCCTTTCCAGTAAGATCAGATCTGCTGAAGCTCCTTTAACGATGGTTCCATACATCCCCTTCTGATTAAAAAATCTTGCTGGATTAGAGGTGCCGGCTTCAAGAGCCTCATAAGGTGTAAACCCACAACGGATCATGGATTCTAACTCATTTTGTATGGAAAATCCCGGAACATTAAAAACCTGGGGAGCATCGGAGCCCAGAATGATCCCAACGCCGGCATCATGAAGACCCTTGATAATCT
>JABDJM010000466.1 GCA_013002475.1 Saprospiraceae bacterium
CCTCTGGATTCGTCGAGCGATTTTGTTGCCGGTGGGATAATTTCATCAATAACATAAAACAGAATGTGCTTGGTCTTCGGATCTTCCTTAGTCCCGGAAACCTTTCCAACCTCCCATTCCATTTTATCCAGTAATTCATCCCTTCCTTTCTCTACCAATTTCGTCTTCAGCGCTATGATGGTATTATCTCCTTTGTTGAATTTTGCCATGGCAGCTTTCGCTCCTTTTTTGGCTGCGACCTTCCGGATTTTTTTCAGCATTCTTTTAAAACCCGAATGCACAGAAACACTGGTTATATTCGCACGATAATCCCATTTGTAGTTTTCCTTATTAACAGCATAGAATTTTTTTAGCCCAGTTGTATCCTGAGAAGCCTTATCCCAAACTTGCATTTTTGTAGCCTCGAATAAAAGAATGCCTTCTTCATATTCACGCATCAAAGATTTGAAATCAGGATACTTTGATTCCAGCATGCTTTCTTCAAAATCCAAACACATTTGATTGGTGAATTGCTTGTAAAGGTCTTTGCCAACTTCTTTGGGATCTGCCTTTCCTGCCTGACGGATTCGTTGCCGGCTATTCTTCTGACAAAATTTTTCAAAATCATTCAGGCTACGTTGAAGTCCCTGACCAAAATAGGCTATCACAGCTGGATTGGCTGGCGTGGCAGGTTTCCACTTAAAGGTGAGGAAACTTGCATCCAAACCATTCAGCCAATTATCAAGGACACCCGGGGATTCTTGATAATCACCTTCCTCTTTTATCCTTTCGATCATAGCCTCCTTGGCAAGCGTAAACCGTGCGTCCTTCTGGATTTTTGGCTGTAACCGCCGTTTGGCCACTGCATATGGATCGTCTCCTTTCCAGCTAAGCCTTTTTAAAATGTGATATCCCACCGAGCTACGAACGGGCTTACTGAGATCTCCGTCATTCCTTAGAGCAAAGGCCTGATCTTCGAATCCTTTCTCATACCGATTAATCCCGATAAAACCGATATATCCATCCTTGGGAGCAGTAGCCTTATCCTCACTAAACTTTCTGGCTATCGCTCCAAAATCACCTCCCTGATTTATGACCTGGTATAGCGAGTCGCAACGACCCTTTGCCATGACATCACTATTAGGCTTCTTTGGGTCCACTCGTAAAAGGACATGGGCTAATTCCATTTCGCCACGAGCCTTTCTTCTTTCCGTAACCTGGATAATATGATACCCCATCTGTGTACGAATAGGACCTTTAAAGGTCCCTGTCGGAGTATTGTATGCCGCATTTTCCAAAGAATAGAATCCATTTGGAAATGGAGCTACCAAATATCCCAGACTTCCTCCTCTTTCCTTTGAAAGCTGATCGTCAGAATACTTCTTGACCATAGCAGGGAAATCTTTGGTTGCCCGAAGTTCAGCCATAGCCGTTAATCCCTTTTTGTACCTGCGAAGGGTATCCTCCGGAGAGGCCTTTTCACCCACCGCGATCAAGATATGATTGATCGCCAGATCCGTTTTACTTCGATCGAAAACCTCTTTTACTAAACTCTCAGTTACCTCCTTGTCCGTGAGGTAGGAATCCGCAAGTTGTCGACGGTACCCGGCCAGTTCGCGTTGCAGCGCGGGGATGTCGTGCAATTTCATTTCTCTTGCAGCGGCAACCTTAAGCTTGAACTTTTTATACAAGTCCAGGTACTCCTCCAGGGATTCTCTCGAATAGGTTGCAGTGTCCCCGTTTGTCTTTGAATAGATGTAATCGAATTCCGAAACGAGTACTTCTTTTCCATCCACTGTGAAGAGTACAGGATCTTCCTGGGCGTAACTAGTACTAGCCAGAAATAGAGTAAAAAAGATGAGAATATAATTTTTCATAAGATGAGCTGTCCTTTTATCCAAAACGAAGCAAAATTAAGCATTTAACCAGCCAATATCGACGCATAACGGTCAATCCTGGATGTATATTCTTGGTACCCGTGGGGAAATATTGGTCAGGACTTCATAAGGGATGGTATCCAATGCCATAGCGAGCTTTTCAATGGGGTGTTCCGGGGAAAAAAGAACTACTTCCTGACCAGGTGAAAAAGTAGTTTGCGAGCCTAGATCCAACATAAACATATCCATGCATATATTACCTAGAGTAGGGTAAAGCTGACCATTTATCCATACCTGATGCCTGCCCTTGCCAGCAGTCCGAAGGAAACCGTCCGCATATCCCAAATTGACAACACCTACCCAAGTATCCTGTCCGACTATTCCGGCTCCTCCATAACCCACAGTTTCTCCAGCCTTTACCCTTTTGATCTGGGCGATTTGCCCGATAAAGGAAAAAACCGGACTCAATTGGGAGGCAAAATCTGGAATCGGACTATATCCATATAGGCCCAGGCCTAAGCGGACAATGTCAAAATGATATTCAGGGAATCGATGGATCCCACTGGAGTTTAATACATGTTTTAAAGGAGCGTATCCCAAGGAGGAGCATAGCAGATCGTAACCTCGCAAATACTCGTGAATTTGATTCCTTGAGAAATCATCCTTTGATGGATCCTCAGAAGCGGCTAAATGGGTGAAAACACTTTTGATTTGGATTCCCGGGATTTTGCTTAATATGCTGGCAAGATCATCCCATTCATCTTTCGCAAATCCTAATCTGTGCATTCCGGTATCCAACTTTATATGAACGCCGGGTAATTGGTTAGCCCGGCTGGATAGGGAATCCAATAATCTGAAGCTATAAACTTCTGGCTCGAGTTGGAACCGGATAAGATCTTCAATACGGTCAATTTCCGGGTTCAATACCATAATTGGTAGTTGGATCCCCGCCTTTCGAAGCTCGATCCCTTCATCCGGATAAGCAACACATAAATGATCCACCTTTTCCGATTGCAAAAGCTTGCTGATCTCAGCGCTTCCTCCACCGTATGCCCCTGCTTTTACCATTACCATTAGCCTGGTGGGCGGATTCACCAGCCTCCTAATAACATCAAGGTTTTCCTTCAGGGAGCGAAGGTTGATCTCAAGCCTTGGTCTGTGAGTTTTGGCAACCAGAGCATCAAATATTTTTTCAAACTTGAAATTCCTGCTGCCCTTCAAAAGGATAATGCTTTCCGTGATCTCCTGAGATGTAGAACTTTCCAAAAAGCTATTGGTGTCAGGAAAAAACTCAACGTCTATCTCTGTGTTTATGTGTTGGATCTCCTCCCCAATACCAACTACTTTTTCAATCCCATAGTCAGCAATTATCTGGCTGACTTGAGAAAATAGATTTCGGTCCTGATGGCTGCCCAAAAGATCTGAAAGGATCAAAACCTTGTTCAATTGCCCGGCATGTTGATCCATAAAACCAAGAGCCACTTTAAGACCGAATAGATCTGCATTATAATAGTCCTGAATAAGGAGATTTCGATTCTTGCCCTGGTGAAGGGATAACCTCATTTGGACGGGATGCAATTCTTCAGCAGCACTTCTTAACGACGAATATCCTAGGCCAAGGTACTTTGCAGTTATGAGGGCATGGATTGCGTTTTCAAGGTTGGCCTCATCAGTAAAAGGAACCTGGTATTCTTGAATTTTTCCACCTCCTTTTATGGTGACTTTTGAAAAACCGGAATCACCATTTTCTACCTGAACACCATATCGGGCCGCATTATCTTTCCTGGACCAACTTATTATAGTCCAGGGTCCTTTTTTTATCTTTTTTGAAACAACCTGATCATCAGCGCAAAAAACAATGGGTATTCCAGGCGGAAATAGCTTAAGCTTCTCCTCCAGTTTTTCTTTTTTGTCTTTAAACCCGGAAGAGTGTGCCTCACCTAAGTTGGTAAAAATGCCAACATCACATTGGATCATTTTTGCCAGGTTTGACATTTCCCCGATGGTGGAAATACCCGCTTCTATTACAGCGAGATCCTGTTCGGAACTTAGTCCTAGCAATGAAAGTGGAACACCGATCTGAGAATTAAAACTCCCCGGACTTTGGTACACTAAAAAGTCCTTTGAAAGTAATTCGGTGAGCCATTCCTTAACTATCGTTTTTCCATTGCTACCGGTGATACCCACTACCTTTTTCTGAAATCTTTCCCTGTGTTTTTGGGCTAATTTCTGAAGGGCAGATATAGTGTTGTCAACCACCAAAAAATTAGCTTCCAAAGGGTGACTTGGAAGATCTTCGACCAGGAAGTTTCTGCAGCCTTTCTGGAAAGCATCCCGGATATAAAGATGTCCATCTGCTTTGTCAGTTTTTATGGCCACAAAAAGATCTTCTATTCCTGACTTGATCCTCCGGCTATCAATCTGGATTTGATTGATAAGATCAGTCGAGGAAAATAGGTTTCCTGTGAGGCCCAATACAGAATGAATATGCTGGATGGTTGTATTCAAAGCAATTAGAGGTCGAATCCAATATCTGAACGAAAATATTTTCCCTCAAATTCTACTGTGGCAGCTTGTTTGAGACTTTTCTGAACAGCCTCCCGAAAGTCATTCCCAAAGGAGGTGATGGCAAGAACCCTACCTCCATTCGTCAAAATTTCGCTTCCTTCCTTTTTAGTTCCCGCCTGAAAAAACAGACTGTCATTTTCCGGATCCGGAATGGTCATTTTCTTACCCTTTTCATATGCCTCGGGATATCCGCCGGAAACAAGCATTACTGTGGCTGCAGAACGTTGGTCTAAGACCAGATTTACCGCTGGTAGGTTTTGATCCGGAAGGGCTTTAAGCAGGAGAAGGAAGTCAGAGGAAATTCTGGGTAGGACAACCTCAGTTTCAGGATCTCCCATCCTGCAATTATATTCTATCACAAAGGGCTCGCCGTTCACAAGGATCAAACCAATG
>JABDJM010000468.1 GCA_013002475.1 Saprospiraceae bacterium
CTCATTTCAGAACCATCGGATCACGAAAAAAGAAACTCTATGAAGGAGCTAAGCTCCCTGGAAGTTCCTTTTGGCCTGGTGAATCTTCAAAGCCAAAATGGATTGGCCAGTCCGAACATTCGGGGCCTTGGGTTTGAAAGAACATCCGTCCTCTGGAATGGGATTCCGATTAATAGTCCCGCCAATGGAGGGCTAGATTATTCTCTCCTACCGGGCCAAATGGGGAATGATATTAAGTTTTACCCCGGAGGCAGCGCTGCGCTTGCTGGCTCGGGTGCGTTTGCCGGAACCCTCACCATTAATGGCAATCCATTCAATGCTCAAAACCGTTTGAGATTTCAGCTTAACAGTTTTGGCGACACCCAGGAAAATCTTCAATTAGCCTGGAAAAAAGAATCCTACGCCGGGTCAATGAAAGTTTCTGGCTTCCAATCAACATCCTCGTACACCTTCAAGACTGACCAGGGCAAACAAACCCGTGAAAACACAAGTGCACAGATCTATCACTTATTTTCAGATCATTCTTTCCGGTTGAAGAAAGGTCTCCTTTCTGCCCATGTTTGGGCCAACTTTGCAGACCGAGAAATCCCAGCCCCTATTACAGGAGCCTATCAAGGTGATAAACAATACGACAATAATTTCCGGACCGTAATAAATCATCAAACGCAACTGAAAGCAGGCAATCTTTCTACCAGAATCGGAGGCCTTAGGGAACGGATCCACTATGTCAATAATCTCTTTGAAGGAACACCAACTGTCGTTTATCGTGGCTTTCTACGATCATCATTAACAAAAAGGCTTGCTGGCGAAACCCAATTGATTCTGGGAATTAACGCACTGCAGGATTGGTCATCCTCCTACGGAGACACCCTGGAAAGATTTACCACCCTGGCGGCAACTGGAACCCTGAAAAAAAGCTGGAAAGAAAACCAGGAATTATCCCTTGCCATAAGACAACAGGTCAGACTTGATGGAGACAAACCCATTACAGGGTCATTGGAATATTTTCAAAAAAAGACGAAATATGAACTTCTAATTAGGGCTTCCCGGGATTTCAGACAACCCACCTTAAATGAATTGTTTTGGTCCAGCCCCATGTCAACTGGAAACCCGGATTTGAATTCCGAATCTGGTTGGACACAAGAATTGGCTGTCAAGTTCAAAATAATTGATACAGGAAAAAACATCCTTTCTCTCTCCACAAGGATCTTCTCTACCAATGTAAAAGATTGGATCCTTTGGGAGTTCAGCGAAGTGTGGTCCCCCAGAAATGTACGTGAGGTTTGGTCCAGAGGGATTCACCTCGGAGCCGACTGGAACTCAGATTCCGGGTCTCTTAATTGGGAACTTAGGACAGCCTATAGTCTTAATCCTGTTTCAGAAAACCGCGATGCAGGGCTTTCATTAAAAGAGGAACAGTTGATCAGATCACCCCTGCATCAAGGATCCGGGCAAATGAGGATTACCTACAAAAAAATCACCTTTGATTACTCTCATAATTGGATGGGAGAACGGAACATGCTTCCCGAAGGTTTTCAAGTCCTGGATAATATGAGTTGGGCGGACCTTGGCTTGACCTGGGATCTGAATAAGAGCCTGCAAACAAGGCTTGATCTGAATAATATTTGGAATGATCATCTGGAACATCTTCCTGGACTGGCTCTCCCTGGATCTCATCTCCAGGTATCTGTTCTGTATATCCCCTGATTTGTATCTTCGACCCTCTAATTCTGGAGTATGTGGCGACTGTATTATTTAGTGCTTTTTCTTTCTTTCATTATTTCATGCGATAGTGAAGATGAAATCCCATCGGAGATTTGCAATGGTGTTGAAGTTGCCCTTGATGATTGTGTTCAAGACAATTTTTCAGAAGGAATCCTCGTGGTAAATGAGGGACCTTTTGGTTCAGGAAGTGGAAGTATTACAATGATCGACGATGCTCTTGACCTGGTTCCATCCGCCTATCGCCGAAACAATTGTGATACGGAAATTGGAAACATAACTCAATCCGCTGCGATCATTGGTGATAAAGTTCTTGTGGTTGTCCACAATGCCAATTTGATCAGAGTATTGGACCTTAGCACCCTCAACGAATTGTGCACCATAACTGGCTTAGAACTTCCCCGCTACGTTTTGCCCGTCACCACGAATCTTGCCTACGTGAGTCAATGGGGTTCTGACGGAGTCTCTGGTTCAGTAGCAGAAATTGAGTTAAGCAGTTTTTCAGTTACACGTGAAGTCGCCACTGGTTCCGGCCCAGAGGAACTGGTCTGGTTTAACGATAAACTATACGTCCCACATGTAGGCGGCTTTGGGAGGGACTCTCATCTTGTCGTGGTAAATACGGCTACAATGTCTGTGGTAAAAAAGATCGTTGTGGGTGACAACCCACAATCAGCGGTTGTAGTTGGGGGCGATATCTGGTGTTTAAATTCAGGGTTCACAGATTTTGGGGATCCTGCCAACAGCACCCTTGGAAGCCTAATGAAGATTGAAAACGATGAGGTAGTTGAAACTCATGTGGCTCCGCGAGGAAGCACAGACCTTGTTTTTCGATTTCTGACTAACACCTTTTATTGGCGAACTCAGGTCAGTCTTCAAACCATGCATGTTGATGGTCCCTTCCCGCAGTCATTAGTTTTTTTCGTGTATTATGATCTGGCCTATGATGTTTCAAGGGATCAGCTAGTGGCCTGTGATGCTAAAGATTTTGCATCACAGGGCGCAATAGTTAGGATCAACCCTGAAGACGGAAGCAAACTGGAGGAGATTCCAGCCGGCCTTATCCCTGGAGAAGTAGTTTTTTATTGACCTTCGGAACTTGATATAGCTGCAAAACCTACCTACTTTTGTAAGCCAATTAGTTCCCGCCCTTCGAACAAAGACCCATGAGATTCTTTCTTAGCTCTATTATTATTCTTTTACTGGTGTCGGCATGCTCCGACGATGACATGGACCTGAAAGCTTTTGAAAGCTTTGAGGAAGGTATGTATGTAATTAATCGTGGAAACGAGGGACTAACGAATGGCTCGGTCAGTTACTACTTGCCTGGTTGCAAGCAGGGCACACATGGGATCTTTTTAGAAAATAACAGCACTCCGATCCCAGGGGTGCTTCGAGACCTTGCTTTTACCGGTGCAGGTGAAGTCCTTTTGCTATTACCTGACCGGATCATCATCGCCGATGAAAACAGCTTTGTTCAAGTGGACGAGGTTACGGGGTTTGAGAATGCACAACAGATTGAAGTTCTCTCTCCCAACAAAGCATACGTTTCAAAATACAATGGTCCTGGAACGGGCTTTGGAATTATGGTTTTAGATATTTCAGCAAGGAGTTTTGTTGATTCCCTGCTTCCTGCAAAATCAGTTAGCAAGCTTACGGTATTTGGCAGCACTGTTTTTACGGCCAATTCAGGAGGCGCATTTGTTGACAGTACCGTTTCCATGATCAACGCGATCAGCGACGAGGAACTGGGAACGTTTACAGTGGGTCCCAGACCAGTGGATTTTGAGATCGATAAAAATGGAGATTTATGGACTCTGTGCGAAGGTGTCATCATTGACCCGACGGATCCGGAAGACCCTTCCAATATTCCGGGCAGATTGGTGCAAAGCAGCCTTGGCCAAATCCTCAGCAGCTTCTCCTTAGGTGCAGGAGCCCGAAATCTTGTCATTGACAATGTGGGAGAAAACTTGTTTTTCGTGAACCGGGGTTGGACCTATGAGCTGAATATCAATGCTAACGTCCTCCCTAGTGTGCCCTTCCAATCGTTTGGTTTTAATGGTTACAATGTGGACCCAGAAAATAATATTCTGGTAGGCTGCAACGCCGGCACATTTGAGGATCGAGGAGAAATCTGGCTCTATGATCTAAATGTCAGGGACACGCTAGGTACATTCCAGGTTGGTGTGGTCCCTCTGGAGGTGGTTTTTCGTTAATCCTCTTCCTCCTCTTGCAATAAGGACTGCACTTCCTCTTCAGTATTTCTCAATCGCAGTTGACAAAATTCAATTAAGAACTTCGCGCGTTTCACGCGCTCTGCCAGGTGATCAACATCAATCGCATCGCCCTGAAGCTCCTCTACTATTTCCTGCAACTCTTCTGCGGCCGCCCGGTAAGATTTGGGCGTATTACTCTTTTGGCTCATATTCTTCAATTATTGATTCAATATCCCCAATTCGGGTAATGGATCGCATACGACTACCGGGTTTGGGAATATTATTTTTTCCAACGGCTTTACCATTGATCAAATTTATGGAAAAACCTCTTTCCAGAATTTTGTCAGGACTTAATAATTCCACTTCACGTTGCAAGCCTTTTAATACAAGATTGGACCTTTCCAAAATTGATTTAATAGCAGGCTTTATGCCGGATAGCTGGAATGAAAGTTTTTGCTGTTCACTATTTAGCCTGGCAGGGACTTGCTGGGACAGGAATATCAATTGTCTGTCAAGGGAGTGCTGAGCCTCAGATAATAGAGCAGGGATCTTTATTCGTAAAAATTCTTCCGCCCGAAGCATTTTTTCTTTTTCCAATTGTAGACAATGATCTGCCTCAGCTTGGATCATTTCGATCTGCTCCAGGATCTCCTCCTCAAAGTGGGCATTATGATGTACCAAAAACTCAGCAACCGCTGTGGGGGTTTTTAATGGCTTGTATGCCACCAGGTCTACAACTGCCTCATCGATATCGTGGCCTATTCCGGTAAGGACAGGGATTGGGTAGAGAGCGATCGCTTTTGACAACAACAATGAATCAAAGCCTGCCAGGTCCAACCGGGAGCCTCCCCCTCTAATGATGACCACCGCATCAAAACCATCAAGTTCCTTGATATCATTTAATGCTTCTAAAACCTCCGGTTCCACTCTCGGACCCTGCATGGCCGCCTTAAATAGGTCGATGGAATAATGGTATCCATATGGATTGTCATGCAGGTGCTGAACAAAGTCCTGATATCCGGCTGCTGTATCTGCACTGATAACAGCAATTTTCTGAAAAACGGGAGAAGCTTCTACCAACGCATTGGCTCCCAGAAGATTCAACTTTTTTAGGTTCTCAATTGTGGCTTGCCGCTCCTTTGCCAGTTTCCCCAGAGTAAATTCGGCTTGTACATCCTCAATAGAAAACTTGAGACCATAGCGTTCATGAAAACTCACCTGGCACTTAACCATTACCTCCATTCCATCTGCTAAGATGGAATCCAGTTGTTCTCCAACCTTCCGCTTGATCGAAGCATAGTTTCTGGCCCAAATAACAGCCCCGGTTTGAGCAATGATATCCTCATCAAACTCCCCTTTTTCCACCAACTCAAGATACCAGTGCCTCCGGCTTTGCCGGATCTGACCTATCTCTGCCTGAACCCAGATCGGAGCTGGAAAATTAATGGCAATGCTCCTTTTGATGAACTCATTGACCTGATATAAAGAATAGGCTTCCACGGACACGAAGGTAATTTGGATTCCTGAAAAGTTGATCCTCAATTTCTACTAGCCTAAAAGTCAGGAACTAATACTTAATTAACCCGTAAACCGGGGTAAATCGGGGAGATTTTTAATGATGATACTTTCCCTAAAACTCTAAAATCCGTAACATTGCGGCCGATTTCATAATAATCTTTTCCCAAATTTTGAGCTCATGACAGATTTCAGGAATTATGTCCATCCATATAGTGTAAAAAAGGCCTTCTCAAAAAAAGCTGCTTATTTCTGTAGCGAGTTTGCCATAGACCAAAGCCTAAAGATTTACTCTGGCGGCCTTGGCTACCTTGCCGGTTCGCATATGCGCTCAGCATATCAGCTCAAACAGGCGATGGTCGGAATAGGCATTCTTTGGAAGTATGGTTATTATGATCAGGAGAGAGATGACCAGGGGTACATGGTTCCTAAATTCACAGAAAAGAAATATGATTTCCTGGAAGATACAGGGATCCAATTTGAGATCACCATCAATAATCATCCGGTCAAGGTAAAGGCCTTATACCTTCCTCCGAAAAAATTTGGATCTGCTCCACTATTTTTGCTTACGACGGACATCCCTGAAAATGATTTCCTGGCACAATCGATCTCACACCGTTTGTACGATTCTAACCTCGATACAAAAATCGCCCAATACCAACTATTAGGAATTGGAGGAGCAAAGCTGCTGGAGGAGATCGGCTTTAAAGCCGAAGTCTGCCATTTGAATGAGGCTCACGGTCTTCCAGCCGCCTTTTATGAAATGTCCAAGGGAAAAACCCTGGAGGAGGTAAGAGATAAATTTGTTTTTACCACTCATACCCCTGTTGCTGCTGGAAATGAAAAGCACAATATCTTCACCCTGGAAAGAATGGGTTTCTTCAGTGGGGTATCCCTGGAAGAGGTAAGGAAGATCTCTGGAATACACAATGAAATTTTTGATCAAACCTTAGTTTCACTAAGAGTTTCCAGAAGAGCCAATGGAGTATCCCGTTTACATGGAGAAGTTGCCCGGAGTATGTGGAACCCCTACCCCGGGATCGCAGACATCGGACACATTACCAATTCCCAGAATAAGAAATACTGGGCGGACAAAGATCTGCAGGCATGCTTGATCAAAGAGAATGTCAAGTGTCTTAAACAAAGAAAGAGGAAGTTAAAAGAGGTTCTTTTTGCGGAAGTGGAAAGACAAACAGGTAAGAAGTTTTCACCTGATGTGCTTACCATCGTTTGGGCTCGCCGATTTGCCGGATATAAAAGAGCTGATCTACTATTGCAAGACTATGATCGGTTTACCACCATGCTTTCCAGACCGGAAAGACCTGTACAGGTAATCTGGGCCGGCAAACCTTACCCTTTGGACCATTCCGCCATTTCTACTTTCAATAATATCATTTACAAAAGCAGGGGGATCGAAAATGCGGCAGTTGTCACGGGATATGAATTAGCCTTGTCTAAACTTCTCAAGCAAGGTTCTGATATTTGGTTTAATACTCCACGCGTTCCACGGGAAGCCTCAGGTACCTCTGGAATGACGGCGGCCATGAATGCTTCCGTGAATGTTTCCACCAATGATGGGTGGATCCCGGAATTTGCAAAACATGAGCATAATGCTTTTGTAGTTCCTGTTGCGAATCCACGGTGGTCTGAAGAGGAAGTAGACAACTTTGATAGGGATAATTTCTTCCGAATCCTGGATGAGGAGATCATCCCAATTTATTATGAGCAACCAGAGAAATGGTGGGAAATAGTTGTCAACAGCATGACCGAGGTGGTTCCGTATTTTGATTCAGACAGAATGGCTACACAGTATTACGATATGCTGTATGCATCCAGAAAAAAAAAGGCGGCTAAGTTAGCTGTCTAATGAGCTCCCCCACCCG
>JABDJM010000476.1 GCA_013002475.1 Saprospiraceae bacterium
GATACAAACAAAGAGGAGAATTATCCAGGTGGAAATAAGACCCCACTTCGCCAGACCAGAAAAGCTTTTATCCTTTTTTACGCTAGTGATCCAATAGGCAGCCAAAAAGGTAATTGGGAAATAGGCCAGTGATGAATAGTGTACGATCTTGGATTGTACGACGCTAAAAATGATTACCACAACTGCAAGAAGGATTTTCATCCAGTTTTGGAAATCACCGGTAGTATCATTGTGCCCGATTCCTTTTCTCCATCCTTTAAACAAAAGCCAGCTGGCAGGAAAACAACCAAAAAGTAACACAACGATATGATAACCCGGAAATCCTCCATGCCCAGCATCTTCAGTGCTGAGCAGTCGCACCTGATACCTGAGAAACTCTTCCACAAACCAGGATCCATGAGCCATTATCTCAGCACCGAACCAAAGTCCCAGCGTAAGCAACCCGGACCCAATAGCCAGTAGTAGGGTAGACCACTGTGTTCGCTTACTCCTTTCGAAAAAGATTTGAGCAATTAGCCAGGTAAGGCCGATCAGCAGAACGGCTACTGGGCCCTTTGTCAAAACTGCCAGTCCAACAACAATCCCGGATAGTATTCCAAATAAATTGCTTTTGTCTGATCGCGGAGCCAGGAACAAAAAGGCCAAACCAAGGAACATGAATAAATTAAACAACGGGTCGATTATACCTGATCGGAAATACAAATGAGGAAGAATCGAGCCTAAGTATACCAAGGCCCACCACCAACCAAACCTGGCGTCTTGTAACCGTTTTCCCAAGTAGTATAAAAGCAAAAGCGTTACAATTCCGGTAATGGCATTTGGTAGGCGCGCAGCGAATTCATTTATCCCAAAAACGGTGAAGCTGATGGCCTGAAGCCAAAAAAACAGGGGAGGCTTTTCCCAAAACGGATGGCCACCCACTTTTACCTGGAGGTAATCTCCGGTGAGGACCATTTCCTGGGCTATAGTTGCAAAATTGATCTCATCCCAATCGAACAGATGGACACCTCCCAGGAAGGGAATAAAAAAGAGAGCTCCTAACAAGAGCAGGATCCAGGGTTGTTGTTTGGTCAAGCCTTCCATTTCTTGATCTGATTCAGGGTGGCCTTGTAATCTTTTGGAAACGGAGCAGAAATCTCTATTTCTGATTTCTTATGCGGATGTTTGAATGAAAGGCTTAGGGCATGAAGACAAGGTCTCACTAACAGGGGTTTCTCCTCCTGGCCTTTTGAAAGACGAAATTTCTTCCCTTTCAGCTCACTTACAAAAAAGTCCCCTCTGCCATATAAACTGTCCCCCAATATGTGTAGACCAACACTGGGCAAATGAATTCTAATCTGGTGAGTCCGACCAGTTAATATTTGAACCTGAACCTCATGATAGGGAGGGTAAGATTCCAGGACCTCATAAAAAGTGATAGACTCTTTTCCCGAACGATTAAGAACCATCTTTCCCCCCTGCTTTGGTGATCTGCCGATCTTCTCTGAAATTTCTCCACTAGTAGAACTCGGTGTTCCTTTCGCAACACACCTGTAGAGTTTCTTAACCTCACGATTTTCGAATGCTTTGGAAAGTTGACGGTGGGTTTCTGCATCTTTGGCAAAAAGCATTACTCCACTGGTCCCTTTATCAAGGCGGTGCACAGTAAATATTTCTCCAAACCTGGATCTAAGAATACTTTGGATATTAGGGAGATCCGGTTTGAAACGATCCGGAATAGAAAGTAAGCCTGCAGGTTTATTGACAGCAACAAGGAATTCATCCTCGTATAGGGTCTCGATCTTTTTCTTTGAAGCCATTAAAAAAGTTTGGAAAAGAATTTTTTCCCCAGGATGTAATATTGAAAAACGATGCTTCCTTTATAAAGCCCGGTTATATTTTTCGGACTTGGTAGAATGCCCTGCTGGATCCACTCACGTTCCTCTCTCTTCCGTTTTTCCAGAGAGGGGATATGACCATAAAAAGAGAAATGTGCCTTTATGATCGCCAGGCAATCGGAGAATTTTCCGGTAAGAAGGAATTTAATACCTGCTACACCATCAAGTATAAGCCTAAGAAGTATGTTTCCAATCAGAGGAAGACCTCTTCTGTTTTTATAAACCATAAAAAGGCTGTTCCTGAAATTTAGAAAAGTTTTCCGTGGACTCTGGTAGCTTAATGTTCCGCCTCCCAAATGATAAACAACAGACTTGGGAGCAACCTTGATCGAATATCCCAGGCGCTGTAATCTCCAACAAAGATCTATTTCTTCCAGGTGGGCAAAGAAGGAAGGGTCAAGTCCGCCCGCCTTTCTGTAAGCATCATTTCTTATCAAAAAAGCGCAGCCTGATGCCCAAAAAATATCTTGCTCATCATCATACTGACCAAGATCCTTTTCTACCGAATCAAAGATCCTTCCTCTGGCAAAAGGATAACCAAGGATATCTATCCATCCACCTGAAGCACCTGCATATTCAAATTCTTCCTGGTTTTTGTCAGATAAGATCTTCGGTTGTACGACAGCAATTCTTTCATCCTCAAGAATCAGGTCCATTGCCTTGTCAAGCCAATCAGGTTCTACCCGCACATCGGAGTTCATCAAAACCAAATAGGGACTATCGATCACCATGAGGGCTTTAGCATAGCCTCCGGTAAATCCATAATTTTTGTCCAGCAGCATAAGCTCGACATGTGGAAAATGCTCTTTTATAGTTGCTGCAGAATCATCGGTTGAACAATTGTCGACCACAATAATCCGCAGATTTTCATATTGGGTTTTACGGACACTGGGAAGGTACTCTTCCAAATGATGAGAGCCATTGTAATTGAGAATTACTACAGCGACCTCGGGTCTTTCAATATGTGCAGTTGCTTGGCCACGTTCTGCATAGAATTTCTTGATGTTGATCTCATCTAGGGCAATGGCACTTTTTAGTTCTTCAAAGTTTTCAAATCGCTGATCTTCCCGACTGAATTGGTCAATAAAGACCATCATCTCCTCGCCATATATTTCTCCCGTAAAATCAAACAGATGAACTTCAATAGTACGCTTCTTCAAATGCTCTATCGTAGGCCGATCCCCTATGTACATCATACCCTCATAGGATTTGCCCTTTACCCGAGCCCTCACCGCATAGATGCCTGCCTTGGGGATAAGCTTCCAGGAATTGTCCACTTCGACATTGGCAGTTGGAAAGCCTAGGTCTCTCCCAATTCTCTCACCCCGGATTATTTTTCCAGTAAGGACATAAGTCTCGCCGAGGAGCTCCGTTGCCAAACTAATCTTTCCTTCTTCCAGGGCCTTCCGGATCTTGGTCGAGCTTATTGCGATAGAATTTACCTCCTGCTTTGGGATCTCGTGGACCTCAGTCCCGTCACGGCCCAATGCTTCCTGCAAGGAGGCAAGATTCCCTGACCGATCTTTCCCAAATCGGTGGTCATATCCAATAACCAGATGTTTGGGTTGAAACTTGGCCTTCAAGTAATCTTCGATATAGGCCTCGGCAGATTGGTTAGCGAAAGCCTCATCAAAGGGGACGACCACGAGATGGTCTATGCCTAATTTTTCGAGCTTGAAGATCTTTTCGCTAAGACTGCTCAGGAGCTTCAGTTTGTCAACCTCCTTTTTCAGTACAATTCTTGGATGGGGATGGAAGGTAACGACGATGGACTCCCCGTTTTCCTTGGAAGCAAGATCCAGAACGAGTTTAAGGATCCTTTGATGACCCTTATGCACACCATCAAAACTCCCAATGGTGAGTATGGCGTTTCGAAACTCCGGCAAATCCTTCAGGTCATAGTGCACCTTCATCGGGCGCAAATATAAGACCTAATAAGGGCTTTAATGCCTATAAAACCCCTTAGACTAAAACCTTCAGACCTTGGATTTGTATTACATTTGTACCATATTTTTGCTTATGGATAAGATGAAGGTGGCTAAGGCTCTCAGTAAGGTGATCGAGCCTCAAACCGGTAAGGATTTGATTTCTCTGAACATTGTGACTGGCCTTGAGGTGGATGACAAAACGATCTCCTTTACCATTGAGGTGCCCAGTGCAAATTATCCCCATAAAGGAGCTCTGAACATGGCTGCCCAAACAGCCATGCTAGAAGTGTATCCTGAGGCTGAAGTCCATGTTCACATGTCGGTTGGGAAACAACCTCAGAGACCTACAGCCCCAAGGCGGATCCTTCCTCAGGTAAAGAATATTATCGCTGTTGCTTCCGGTAAGGGCGGAGTGGGAAAATCTACTGTTTCAGTAAACCTCGCCCTGAGCCTGAAAAGCCAGGGTGCCAGAGTAGGCCTGATTGATGCTGATCTTTATGGTCCTTCTATCCCTACTATGCTTGGACTCAAAGGGCTTAGGCCAAAGGTTAAAGATGTAAATGGAAAACCTGTTCTTCTTCCATTGGATTATAAGGGGATGCCTGTGATGTCTATAGGCTTTATTATTGAGCCAGAGCAGGCAGTCGTCCTGAGAGGCCCCAGATTAGGTGGGATCATCAAACAATTCTTCAATGATTGTGAATGGCCGGAATTAGATTATTTGGTAATCGATCTACCTCCGGGAACGGGTGATATCCAGCTTACATTGGTGCAGACAGTACCTGTAACAGGTGTGGTATTGGTGACTACTCCTCAGCAAGTTTCTTATGCGGATGCGGTCAAGGCCATGAATATGTTCTTATTGCCGAATGTGAATGTCCCGATTTTGGGAGTCGTTGAAAATATGAGCTGGTTTACTCCGGCTGAATTACCAGACAATAAGTATTATCTCTTTGGAAAAGGAGCCGGTGAAAAGCTTTCCGCGGCATCCTCAAGTGGTTTGTTGGGCCAGGTTCCTCTTATCCAGAGCGTTCAGGAAGGAGGAGACTCAGGAAATCCCGCAGCAATGCAATCCGGCCCTGCTCAGGAGATTTTTGAGGGGATCGCCAAAAAGCTTGTCGCACACGTGGAAAAAAGGAATGCCGAAAGAGCCCCGACCAGCCCTGTTGAAATAAAGATTTGATACCTGATTATGTTGGGTTACCTTTAATAATTAACCAGACGATATGAATACCTCAGAGAAAGCGGAATTGATGGAGCGAGTGGATAATGCGCTTGATGATGTGCGTCCTCATTTGGCTGTAGATGGCGGAAATGTGGAATTGGTAGACATTACGGAGGATATGGAAGTTAAGATCAAGTGGATGGGGAATTGTAAATCCTGTTCAATGTCTTCTATGACCATGAAAGCTGGAATTGAACAAGCCATCCTCGGTAAATGTCCGAGCGTCAAAAGTGTTGCTGCCATAAATTGAAAAGCTCCTATTGAATGACTCGTGCCCAACTGGTTGAAAACATCCGTAAGAAAGGATCATTCCTTTGTGTTGGACTTGATCCTGATCTAGAAAGAATTCCAAAACATCTCCTCGAAGAAGAGGATCCCATCTTTTCCTTTAACAAATCAATTATTGATGCCACGGCTGACTTTTGTGTAGCCTATAAACCAAATTTTGCTTTTTACGAAGCACAAGGTTCGAAAGGATGGAAAAGCCTTGAAAAAACTCTGGCTTACATTCCTTCCACGCATTTCTCAATTGCAGATGCTAAAAGGGGAGACATCGGTAATACGTCCAGGTTATATGCCAAATCCATTTTCGAGAGATTGGCTTTTGATTCAGTAACGGTGGCCCCCTACATGGGCATTGATTCTGTTTCCCCCTTCTTAGAATTTGAAAATAAGTGGGTGATCCTTTTGGCACTTACCTCAAATAAAGGGGCCGATGATTTTCAATTCATTGAATCTGTCCAGGGTGAAGCTCTATACCAATCTGTTTTAAAGAGATCTAAGGACTGGGGCACACCGGAAAACCTGATGTATGTGATCGGGGCAACGAGACCAGCATTTTTGGAGGAGGTCCGAAAAATCATCCCAGAGCATTTCCTCTTAGTTCCTGGCGTAGGTGCGCAGGGTGGAAG
>JABDJM010000480.1 GCA_013002475.1 Saprospiraceae bacterium
GGATTACACTGACGATGCCTGTATGAGCATGTTCACTCCCTTGCAAAGGAGAAGAGCCCTGCTCACCATCCATCTTTTCAGAAGAGGCTTGCTTGAAGCTTCCGCCTGTCAAACCTGGGGACCAGCTCCCTTGGAGGATGATTTACAAGTCTATCCCAATCCGAGCAGAGACCTTGTCTATATTATTCCTCCTGAATCCTGGCAAGCTCCTTTTTCCTATACATTGTATGATCCACTTGGAACTAAAATTTGGGAAGGGGTATTCCAGGGAGTGATCTTTTCTCTTAATATGAATCCACTTGCGACAGGTCCCTATTATCTAAGGATTGAAATTGGTGATTCAGTTTTCACCAAAACAATCATCCGCCTTCCCTAATAAGAAAAACATATTTTTGAAGTATGAAATACATGAATCTGGTTTTCATAAGCCTTTGTCTGAGTCTGATTGCCTGCAAAGGCTCCAAAAAAGCATCACAGGATAATACAACTCAGGAAAATTCCGCAGAGGAAATGGGGGTCCTACCAATGGAGCTTCAGATCAGCAAAGGAAATTGCTTTGGACGATGTCCGGTTTTTGAATTAACTATCGGCCCGAAAGGCGTCATGAGTTATCACGGAAAAATGTTTGTTGAAAAAGAAGGGATTTGGGAATCCAGCCTGACACAGGAACAACTAACTGAGATCCAGAGTAAAGTCATGGAGGCAAATGTTTTTCAATATGAAAATGAATACCGTAGTGGAGCGATGGATTATCCCCAGCATTCTCTGAGGGTTGTTTTGGAAGAAAAAGAAAAAATGATCGCCGGGGACTTCGCTTTACCGAATCCTATCAAAGGGATTATTGCCCACATGGATTCTCTCAGTAATATGGGTGAATGGGATCAAATAGAGGCCAAAGTTCCGAGGGGTGCCCTTCCCGGTGAGTTGATCATCAAGCTAAAGGACCTGGACCCGGGTCCGATCCAGGAGGCTTTTTCTGATTATGACCTCAGGATGAAAAAAGAAGTAGCCCCAAACCTGCTTATGTTTGTATTTACATTTTCGGAAGAAAAAATCTCTGCTGGAAGAATCCTAATTTTGATCAGAGAGCATGAGCTGGTAGAGCAAGCGCAGTTTAATCAAAGAGTAGCCGAACGACAATGAAAATTCAAATAACATTTTTTCTGTTTCTGATCCTTGCATTTTTTGGATCAGGAGAAGCCCAGGGTCAGGAGACCCCTGTTGATACTTTCAAAACCTTTACGGTCCAGGAAGGTGATACCAGTTTTGTTTTGAAGCAATACTTTCTGTGCTTTTTGAAGCGTGGTCCTGTAAGGGATCAGCCTGAAGAGGAAGCTACCAGGATTCAGGAGCAGCATCTAGCCCATCTAAACTCACTAGCTGAACAAAAGAAAATCTGTATAGTAGGGCCGATGGGGGATGATGGAGAAATCCGGGGAGTCACCATTTTCAATGTAACAACTCTGGAAGAAGCGGAGCGCCTTGCGAATAATGACCCGGCTGTAAAAGCAGGAAGGTTAGTGACTGAGATACACCCCTGGTGGTCTGCTGTTGGTTCAAAATTGTTTTAGCTACCTGCTAAGAAATCCATCTGGTGCATTTCGCTTATAGGGAACCTTGATGAAGTCGAGCGTTCCAGGTCTCACACCCAGGCTAAAGAAAAAGGTGTTTGCATTGGGACGCCAGGTCACACTCATTTGCCAGCAATGAAGGTTTCGTGAAAAAGTAAGGTCGGGGTAAGTAAGACGTTCTTCCGTGAAAGAATATCCTATCCTGGAAATACTCACATCCCAATTTTCTGTAAGCTTCAGTCCTCCCCTGAGATCGATAGTATTCGTGGTAAGGTCAAACTGCTGTTCTCCCTTTGGAGTTGTCCAACGCATCACAAGGTTGTAGTTGACCCGAAAATTGTCTATCAGGGATTCCAAAGTTCCTTCAGCAGGTGTTTTCTTATTGTTCTCACCTCTAACTATTTCCAAAAACTGTCTAACGGTAAGACCCGTATTGACATTTAAGGAGGCGTTATCCAAGCGAAACAAACCCCCGCCATTTTTGACAAGGAGTTTATCTACCCGCTTATTTAAATCAGGATCTTTTTCATAAAAACTAACTACCCCACGGTACTGCAAGGAGATCAACCTTTTGAAAATCGTTGTCCGGGCAGAAAAGGAGGGATCTGACCAATGCAGGCTGTCCGCCACAAAATTGTAATTACCACCCACGGTAAAACTTTCAAGAAGCTTTATGTTCTTAGTCTCCTTTTTCTTCTTATTATAGAACTTTGCTTCAAGAGTATTCCCAATATTATAAGTGAAGTTGACCTGTTCCTCCCGCATCGTTGGTTTGTCATAGATCACATCTTCAAAAATTGAATATGCCAGTGGGTCATTTTCTTCTGGCCTGACGTCCGTGTCCACAAAATTTTCAAAGTATTGAGTTTGAGCAGGATTATAGGCAAACCCAAAAGAAGGAGTCGCCACATGACGGAGTCCTCGGACCTTACCCTTTTTGAACAACATGGTACTGAACAATTTGGTAGTGAGGCTCATGTTGGTGTTTTTCAGATTATGAAAAGCATTAAATCCATACATTCCCTCATCCACCACCATTCCGTAGCTGCTGGTGTCGATCCTCAGCAAAACAGAATCCGGCCCCTCAGTATAGATGGAATCAGCCTCTATGGTATCATCAAACATCTTCCGGGTAGATTTCATATACCAGTTTTCGGAAAAGGAAGAGTTGATGGAATAATTGAAAAACTTCAATACCCGTGTATTGAAAGATCCAGTGACCGTATGACGCATCCCTGGATTTGTACTTTCTAAAGTTTGTTGGGAAAAAAGGGTGGTATCGGTACTTGTAAATCGGGCTTCAGCCTGACCTCTATAGGAGAAATTGAAATTGTCATTCCATTTCTTTTTGCCTCCCTTGGATTTGAAAGGGTTAAAATTACCTGTGGTAAAAAGTAAGTTAGGGAGAGTAAAACTCACCGAATTGTTTTGTCTGTTTTGGTTATGATTAAAGGAGGCGGAAAAGCCCCATTTCTTTCCGGGAAATTTACGCGTATAAGTTACCGAGGAATTTAACCGGTTGTTTTGCGATTGAGCCGCCGAGGTTTCTCTCTGCCCAAAGTATTCTTCGGTATTGGTCGTAATGTTAACAGAGGACCTGAAATTATGAATTGGATTAGCTTTTTGGTCCTGAGTATGAGACCATCGAATCTGGGTGGCATTACTTCGGAAAGGAAGGGCCATGGCATCCTCGTTGGCTATGCTGGAGTAAGAAACAGCAAAATTCCCATTGTATTTGTAAAGCCTTTTATAAGATGTCCTTGCACTTACTCCCCAGGTTCCCCGCAGATAATAATCTGCGGTCAGCTCCAGATTCATATAATCATTAATGGGGAAATACCAACCCACCCCCTTCAAGCCAAAACCAAGGTTATCCGAGTTTTCGTAGTCCTGAGGAAATATGAGCCCGGTAGAACCTTGCTGCGTAATGGGATAAAAACCAAATGGAAGCCACAGGGGTGTAGGGACTCCCATGATCTCGAGATTGGATGGTCCTACAACCACAACCTTATTCGGGATCACCTTTTGCTTTTTTGATCGGATCCCAAAATGCGGCTCTGGATGGTCACAAGTTGTAAAAATAGCATCCTGAGAATACACAACATTTTTTGTTCCTAAACTATCATCCTCTACGGACGAGAATTTTGCTTTATCACCGACTACATAGAGATCAGAGCCTTGTCGGGTGATCACGTTTTTAACGATCCCCTTGCGGGATTTTACATTATATCGAATATTCTTGGCTTCGAAAGTTTGATTGCCATCCTTAAACATCGGGTAGCCTCTTATACGACCTGACAGAGTATCAAGCACACCTTCTGCGATCACTTCATTGCTTCGCCAGTTGAAAATGATCATATCAGCTTCCAAAGTGATGTCCGTGTACTCTACCTTTGCAGCACCATACAGATAGACTGTCTCATTCGTCAGATCGTAAATGGTTGTATCTCTGGCAGAATACCTGACTTCTTCATCCAGGGCATCCTTGGAAATTGTCACTTCCTGAAGTGGATCCCCAGCAAGGGATATGCTATCCTGCCCTGTTGAATCCAACCGGGTTTCTGGATTCCGGCTAAGCTTCATCAATGAATCAATCAAAGCAGAGTTGATCACAGGAATAGTGTCTTTCGTAAATGGATTTTCCTGAGAAAAGAGAGATTGTCCGGTAAAGAGGAAGTTGATGAAAAAGAATAGAAGCCAAGCCCTTGTAGGAGAGGTATAGAAACAAGGGCTTTTTTGAAATTGCTTCATTTGTTGAATAAAAAACCGAAATATCTGTGAAATTCCAGAGTCTATGCTATTGACAATCCCTATTTTTGGCCGGTGAAATAATTGGCCGCATATTTCAACCTATAATTTCGAGCCTGGGAACCAATAGATACAAGGTATTCTCTTTAACGGCAGAGGTTGGCTTTGTGTCCACATATTTAGATTTTTTTAACGTTTACCTAAGGTATCTCACTCTGGATGACGGTAATGACCAACAACCAAAATCTTTAAAGCATGTCCAACGAGACTAAGATTGGCCTAATGGCAACAATCGTGATTGCCGTTTTTATCTGGGGGTACAAGTTTGTCCAGGGAAGGAATCTGTTTTCTTCTAACACTCAGGTCCTGGTGGAATTGAATGATGTAGGTGAGCTTCAGGAATCTGCACCGGTGATGAAAAACGGGCTGCAGGTTGGAACGGTTACACAGATCTATTTTAGTTCCGATGATATGGATAAGGTGATTATCAATCTGGACATCGACAGTAAATTAAAAGTCCCAAAATCCGCTCGGGCTGAATTGTACAGCCAGGGATTCATGGGTGGTCGTGCCGTTAGACTGAAATTCAGTAAGCCCTGTTCCGGAGAGGATTGTGTAGAGAGTGGAGGGTACATCCAAGGGGTTTCCCTTGGTCTTTTGGGATCCATGGTTGATCCAACAGATATTCCGACCTATATGGAACAACTCGGAGAAGGAGGAAAGGCCCTCATAGAGTCAATCGATTCCACCTTGGATAATCCAGATGCACAAACTTCCGGCTTAGGCAAAGTGGTTGGAGATCTGGCGGCTACCCTTGACCAGTTAAGAGG
>JABDJM010000492.1 GCA_013002475.1 Saprospiraceae bacterium
GTCTATGAAGATCCGGACAAGATGGAGAAACTGATGAACCAGCAGGCCAAGTTGCAGGATCAAATTGATGCCTCCAATGCCTGGGAATTGGATACCAAACTCCAGATCGCCATGGATGCCTTGAGAACGCCTGAACCAGACAAACTGATCAAAGTATTGTCTGGAGGGGAACGCAGGCGTGTGGCCTTATGCAGGCTTTTATTGCAGGAACCTGAGGTCTTACTCCTGGATGAGCCTACCAACCACCTTGATGCGGAGTCTGTCCATTGGTTGGAGCAATTTCTGAAAAACTTTCCGGGGACTGTAATTGCAGTTACGCACGATAGATATTTTCTCGATAACGTGGCCGGGTGGATCCTTGAATTAGACAGAGGAGAGGGAATTCCCTGGGAGGGCAACTATAGCAGCTGGTTGGAACAAAAGGCCAAGCGCCTGGAACAGGAAGAAAAAGCAGAAAGCAAAAGACAGAGGATACTTAAGCGAGAATTGGAATGGACCCGCATGTCGCAAAAGGCAAAGCAGTCCAAAGGAAAGGCGCGTCTGAATGCCTATGAGTCCTTAAGGGACCAGGAGACAAAGGATAGAGAAGCCAAACTGGAATTATACATTCCTGCAGGACCAAGATTAGGGGACAAGGTGATCGATATTAATGGAATCAGCAAAGGATATGATGATCGACTCCTTATCGACAATCTTTCGGTGGACATTCCCAAAAATGCTATTGTTGGGATCATAGGACCCAATGGAGTAGGAAAGTCTACTCTCTTCCGAATGATCATGGGAGAGGAGACACCTGATTCCGGAACGATAACCGTCGGAGATACAGTTCAGTTGGCCTATGTCGATCAATCACATAAAGATCTATTACCAGAGAAAAGCATCTTTGAAGTAGTTGGCCAAGGAAATGATCTTATCCAGGTGGGTAATCAGGAAGTTCACGTAAGAGCCTATATCAGCCGATTTAATTTCAGTGGTGGAGACCAACAGAAAAAAGTTGGGGTACTTTCCGGTGGAGAAAGAAACCGATTGCACCTTGCTATGACTTTAAAGGAGGGAGGAAATGTGCTACTTCTGGATGAGCCAACCAATGATATTGATGTAAATACGCTTCGTGCCTTGGAAGAAGCTATCGAAAATTTCGCAGGCTGTGTGTTGGTGATCTCTCACGATAGATGGTTTATTGATCGCTTGGCTACACATATTCTGAGTTTTGAAGATGAGGGAGAAGTGGTCTTTTTTGAAGGAAACTTCTCAGCTTATGAGGATGCTAAGAAAGAAAGGCTGGGGGACATCACTCCAAAAAGAGTTCGATTCAAGAGTCTTTTATAAACAAAAGGTAAGTAAATCATAGGTTGTCGATCGTTATTGACCTACTCTCGATGTCATAAAACTTGCCAGTTTTATATTTTTTCTGGTCAAATGCAGTCACAAAGAGCTAGGTATTGAAGCCAAAAAGCTCTTAACATTTTCCTGATATATTATTGATCCTAAGTCACGGGCCTGAGCGAAAATTATTCGAGGGTGGCAAGGCTTGCCTGAAATTTGATTCTACTGGGGGGAAGGATAGCCTGTAAAACCCCACATTATGAAAGCCTTGAAAAGCATTCAAAAAAACCTCCACTCGGCGAAGCCGAGGGAAAAGACAGAGCACTTTGAGCTTACCAATAAACCCATAGCTTACAAAAGGAAAAGCCAAACCCTCAACAGTGGCACTTTTTTAAAGGCCATAGAACACGCCGGTTTTTCTTCAAAAGATCAGAACCCGCCCTCTGTGTAGAGCGAAATTCTGGCCTTGTTGCAAATACTTAGATCGGGGAGCTAATCCCAAATCCAAACCCAAGCGAATAACCGGGAGTAAGGGCTAAGCCTTTTCAACCCGGTTTTTCCTTTTTTAGAGATTGCTAATTGCTAATTGTTGATTCAACCTTCCTACCCGCCTGCTGGCAGGTCTCTCCATTCTCCAACCTTTGTGGCTGTAAATAGGTGTCAACTGTTAAAATCCCTATCCTCCACTTAAAATCATCTTAATATCTGTAACCCTTAATACGGTTCTGAAGTACAAACCGTTATACCCTCGATTTTTGCCGAATCGAGAACTAAAACTTACAACAGATGAAGATGCATAATAGAATCACAACTCTATTCCTATTTTTTGGATTAGCTCTCTTCCTTACCTCTTGTGGAAATGATGATGATTTTCCGATCACCCCCAACTCAGGAGAGTACTTTCGCTTAAAAGCTTTGGATGTAGATGTCCTGCCTCAATTTCGCCAGGTAAGGGTACTTTTTCAAGCCACTGACTTTTACCATAATGGATATGGAGCCTTAGAAGCCGAAGATCTTGACGTTTTTGAAAACGGTCACCTGGTAGACCTTGAAGGAGAGGTTCGCCTGGCCCCGGATTCAATTCCCTATGACCTGAGAAC
>JABDJM010000513.1 GCA_013002475.1 Saprospiraceae bacterium
CATTAGATTCTTCAAAACCTCCACGGCCGTTATTAAGGTAGAGGTAATCGTATTCGTGAAAATCGTTCCCGATATAAATATCGGTCCATCCATCCTGATTAATATCCGCCGCGGTAATTGCAAGGCCATATCCAAGGGGACTATTATAAATTCCCGCCTCTTCAGTTACTTCTACAAAGCGGCCTTCTTCTTTGATTCGGTTCTCATAAAATCGATCTCCAGATACGGGATCCTTTGTGCTCCTTTTCTCTGTGTTTCCGTAACTCCTGATGGTATGGACAGCATGATTTAGGAGGTACATGTCCAAGTCACCGTCCTTATCATAATCTAAAAAGCAAGACTGGGTTGAGTAGCCCGAAAAATCTAGGCCTAGTTGTTTAGATTGTTCTGAAAATTTTCCGGTTCCATCATTGATATAAAGAAAATTATGGGCCTGATCAGGTTTTGCAAAGCGGGCCACCCGACTAACGTAGATATCTAAATGGCCATCGCCATTTACATCGTCCATGGCCACTCCACTGGACCAACCATTTTCAGATATGATTCCTGATGCTTCAGAAACATTTTCAAATTGAAGGTTTCCGTTGTTTAGGTATAAGGCATCAGGTCCCTGATTTGCTGTTAAGAAAATATCTTCCAACCCATCACCATCTACATCTCCGACAGCAACTCCTCCCCCATTGTAATAGTAGAGGTATTCAATGATGTTCTGCTTATCATTTTCCTTAAGGGTGTTGCTAAAATCTAAACCCGTCTGACTGCTGGAAAGCAAAGTGAAGGGACCCCCGTCATTTTCGATTTCAGTTTTTTCTGATTGACAGGCAAGGAAAAAAAGAAGGGAAAAAATCAATCCAACTTGTGTGGTCTTACATATCATCCGGAGCGGGAATTTCAAAACTGATCACAGAGTCATTATTTCTGAAGACATGCAGCATAGAACCATCAATCACAAAATCGCGTATTTCACCTTTTACAGAGAATCCATAATCTCGGGCCATATCAGAGAATGAACCAGTACCATCATTGATTAAAACATGACCATAGGAAGCATCATATCGTCCCATCTCAGGTTGTACTCCATAAAGGTTTCCACCCATGAAGAAATCCATAAAACCATCCCCGTTGATATCTGCCACTTCAATGGCATACATGGGGCTTAATTGGACTGAAGTGGGAAGAGCCTTCCTGGTGAAAGTAAAATTACCCTCATTGATTAGGATAATAGATCTCAATTCTGTTGCCTGAGTGACCGTCGTTTGGGATAGTTGCTCTTCCGAAAAAATATCTTGAATTGTGGCAACTTTGAAACTTTCAAAATCTGAAAATTTCTTGGCCAGGCTGGGCATTCGTTTTGTCAGATTATGACGAAGGGCATATGGATAATCTTTGCCGTCTTCCCTGTTTTGGGTAACGACCCCTTCGGGAAATCCATTTTTGTCAAAATCACTGAAGTACATCTTGATCGGATGCTCTTCGGAAGCCTTGAAGCGGCTATTCAATCCATGATTTCCTATGATCAGATCCAGATCCCCATCATTTTCAATATCTATAGTTTCAACTATGTTCCACCAACCATTTAGTCCATTCTGAGAGCTTGCTCTGGCAAATTTTCCATCCTGGTTTTCAAA
Source organism: Saprospiraceae bacterium (assembly GCA_013002475.1). GTDB lineage: Bacteria > Bacteroidota > Bacteroidia > Chitinophagales > Saprospiraceae > JABDJM01. The sequence goes on from JABDJM010000513.1 coordinate 1,629, forward strand.
TATCGAAATGTCCATAAACTCTCCTACAACAATTAGGTCCGCATCGCCGTCTCCATCCAGATCTGCGAATTTGCCATCTGTGATCATCCCGATCTTATCGAGTTCGGAGCAAATTTTTAGGGTAACATCTTCGAAATTTCCCTTCCCATCATTTTCCAGAAGGTATCCCGATCCCAGGGCTCCATATTCCCCAACCTTGGTGCGTTCTCCAACAAAAAGATCTAAATCTCCATCTCCATCAAAATCCACATGGTCTACAGCGCCCGTGCTGATCTTTTGATCATTCGGTAATTTTTGAGAAGATGCTGAGAAGTGACCTGTTCCATCATTCAGAATAACCTTGTCATATAGAAGCTCAGAAAACTTTGTCAGCTCGGAACCTCCACTTGCTAAATAGGCATCCAGATCCCCATCTCCATCTGCATCAAACAATTCGCACTGCACATGTTCAGCATCCTTCAGCTTTTGCAATAGATCTCCCTGGGGAATTTCCTGAAAACTTTGCCCGGTAGCTTTTAAAATCCTGGTCGGATTACCCTTAGCGCCAGGTGTGATAATATCTGGTTTTCCATCAGAATCCAAGTCCCCGAAAGAAACACAAGGGCCCTGGGTACTCAACATATGATAATTTAGGAGCTCCCGATTAAAATCAATGAACCGGTTTTCAGTGTGAGAGATCCCGGTAACATTTTCCAATTCTTTGAATTTTTTACCTGAGGCCTGAATCTTCTTCGTGTCTGTCGCTTGACCCTCCGCTTCTGAAAAGTCAAGAGTTTGATTGGTTAGAAGGTTATCCTGAGTGGTAACTTTTCCTGAAGGCCAGGTGATCTTCAGGTTAACCGTTTCTGCCGATCCCAATCCTATGTTCGGACGCGGATCCATACTGGATTGAAATCCTCTGGTTGGTTGATGTTCATAATACCATTTCTGGTCTCCGGCATTAAGTTCAATCACTGCACCAATTGCCAGAGAGTTTTTTCCCTCTCCTTTCAAATTGAGCTTTAAGTAATTGTTCTGGTTTTTAGAATCTGTCAAATTCTCATAAACAAAGGATGGCATATTGACATTGTTGACCACAAGGTCCAAATCCCCGTCATTATCCAGGTCACCATATGCGGATCCATTTGAAAAACTTGGCGTTTGCAGCCCACTTTTTGCAAAATCCTCAAAGATCAAATCTCCCTTATTCTGGTAGACGTGGTTTGGAACCGGGTTTGAAGGGATAATGTCGATTAGCTTTTTGTAATTCACACTATCACCACTGATGATGGATTTAATGACTACGTCGTTAGAGATGTATTGCAGGTAATCCTGGTTTGTAAGGTCCTTATAGATTCCATTGGCAATGAAAAGATCCTTTGAGCCATCATTGTCCATATCAAAGAACAAGGCTCCCCAGCTCCAATCTGAAGCCTGGACACCCGAAAAGCGGGAAATATCACTATAGGTATTGTTCTGATTATTGTAATGAAGAAAATTCCTTGTAAACTGATGATGATATCCGTTATTGACATTGTACTGATAACGGTCCCAGCTTTCAAAAGTGGTTACGGTTTTTAGGCGCTCGTAATCGGAGGGGAGCATCTCGGTCACGAATATCTCGTTGTGTCCATCATTGTCAATGTCTGCAATATCCGCACCCATTGAAGCCCCACTTATAGAGGGCATTTGATCGACCAGATCCTCTGAAAAAGTACCATCCTGATTATTCAGATAGAGATAATCTCTTTCAAAGAAATCATTAGAAATAAAAATATCCTCCCAACCGTCCTTATTAGCGTCACCGATTGTAATCCCCAAACCAAAGCCAATAACAGAACTATAAATCCCCGCTTCTTCAGATACATTTGTAAAAACATCCCCATCATTCCGCATCAACTTGTCTCCTCCCATTTCATCACGGACAGGTCTTTCATTTTTTCGAAGATTGAATGAGCCAATG
>JABDJM010000533.1 GCA_013002475.1 Saprospiraceae bacterium
GAGTGAGGAAAGTGAAGGAGACAAAAAGCAAGTGGCATGAACAAATTTTGGTTGATCGTACAGCGGGAATATTTGACGAGAGTAAGGAAAAAAAGTTTTCTTATTACCACCTTGCTGGCACCCCTGGCTATTCTTGCCTTTATTGTGATTGTCGGTTTTATCATGTCTTACGATGAGGGCGGTGATATTCAGATTGCAGTATTGGATGAAGGGGGTTTATTAGAGGATCGGAGTTTAAGCGATAGCAAAGGCATGTATTTTAAAACGCTAAATGATGATTTGCCTACACTTCGGGAAAAAGTTAAGGAGGGTTTGTACGATGGTATCTTGTATATCCCCGCTGTGAAAAATCTGGACGCTAATCGATACACGATCTATTACTACCGCGATAAATCTTTAGGACTTGACAAACGGGGAAGCATTCAGGCAAAAGTCAAGAGGATCATTCGGGATTATAAAGTCCAGGAACTCCGGATGGACGAAAGACAATTGGATGCACTGGAAGTGAACATTGATTTTCAGCCAGAACCTATAGATGAAGATGGAGAAAAAGAATCTTCTATGGCAGCCATCGTCTCTGCAGGGATAGGAGGTGCATTGGCCTTTGTCATGTATCTGGTTGTCCTTATCTATGGGATGATGGTCATGAGGTCCGTATCTGAAGAAAAGGTCAGCAGAATCGTAGAGGTAATGATCTCTTCCGTTAAGCCCGTCCAGTTAATGCTTGGAAAGATCATTGGCGTGGGTGCGGTTGGATTGACCCAGGCAGTTATCTGGGCCATATTGTTACCTATAGTAAGTTTTGTGGCGGGTTTGTTTGTAGAACCACCACCTCAGCCTGATATGGACATCACCTCATCTGGAGTGGATATTCAAGATCTTCAGTTTTCTTTTGCACAGGTAATGGAAACTATTGGTGCCCAGAACTGGTGGCTCATTGTACCCTTGTTCTTTTTCTTTTTTATCGGAGGCTATTTTCTGTATGCTTCTCTATTCGCAGCCATCGGCTCCGCGATGGGAGAGGATGCCAATGAATCCCAGGCCCTTACTTTTCCGGTTACTATTCCAATAATTATCGCCTTCTATATTGTATTTGTAGCTATCCGAAACCCGGATGCCAATTTGGTGGTTTGGGCTTCCATCTTTCCGCTCTTTTCTCCGATCGTTATGCCGGCCCGGCTCGCCATGGGGCCACCCTGGTGGCAAATTGCTTTATCGGTTGTTTTTCTGATCGCAGGAGCTGCCTTTTTTGTCTGGCTTTCTGCCAGGATCTATAGGGTGGGAATTCTCATGTACGGGAAAAAAGTCACCCTGAAAGAACTAGGAAAATGGATCTTTTACAAAAGTTGAATCCCTGATTACCCTTATCATAAAATCATTTCAAAGCTTTATCTTAAAGGGATAACCTAAAAAATCCGGATATGAAAAAGTACATCCTAATTCTACTTTGTAACCTTCTTTTGGTCTGTGCATTTGGTCAGAACAAGGGAAAGGAATATGAAGAAAAAGGAAAACAAAAAGTCGAAAATCGTATTGACAATAAAGTTGATGAGGCGATGGATAAGGCCCTTAACAAGATCGAAGGTCTTTTTTCAAAAAAACCTAAAAAGAACAAAGAAGAAGAACCCTCAGAGGAGAGTTCTGGTACAGACCGATCCGAAGAAAATGGAGAGGATGAATACATTACCAGTGAGGAAATAGAGCAACAGAGAATTGAACGAGAAGAAGCGGAGCGTGAAAAACTTCAGGAAATGTTGGGCTCAACGATAAATGAAGGCCAATCGAATGGAGAGGTGGATAATAAAGTAGCCTATCAAAGCACTTTTGTTGGTTCCTTCACCATGATCTTTGATTCTTTTAAAAACGGGAAACAAGAAAAACACAGCCCGGCTACGATTCATTTTCATTACAACCGCAATCTCGTAGCCATGATCATGGAAGGTAAGGATACCAAAATGGCTAAAATCATCATGGATTCGGAGGAGAATTCCATGACCATGATTACTGAGGACAACGGAAAGAAAACGGGTATGAAGATGAAGCGTCCAAACATTGAAAAGATCACTACTCAGGTGATGGATGATCTGGAAGTAACCAAAACCGGAATTTTTAAGACCATAGATACTTATCGTTGTGAAAAGATCTTATCTACTAATAAAAAGGATGGCTATAAAACTACTTCCTGGGTAACCCGGGACTTTCCAATTGATTATCGCGAGGTATTCCAATCAATGGCCATGGGAAGGATTAAGAATTCCGGGGCCAACCAAGAATGGATAGATGGCTTTAGCATAGAATCAGAATCTGTTTCGGGTAATGGCAAAGAAGTCGTTATTACAAAGACAAAAAATATTAAGATTGGAACAGTTGATAAATCTGTTTTTGACACTAGTGGCGTAGAGATAATGAGCCTTCCTGGTTTTTAGACTATTAAACAAAAACATACAGAGCCTGGCAGCGATGCCGGGCTTTTTTTATTTAGTTCCCAGATATTCCATTGGATTGAACAATAATAGAACCAACAGTACTCATTGCAAAGAAATAGAGGTGGCTTGAATACTCAAGCCACCCCTATTATAAGGATTGATTTACTATCAAATTAGTAGAGGGATGGAGATTTAATTTTTTATCACTCTTCCATTCATTTCAACTATTCCAGGCTTAATATTTCTTCCTTTGATTCTGGTCTGCCTCCCATTCATTTCTAAACCTTCTTTTCTAGCCTTAGAAGCTTGGCCTATTTTTTTTAAAGCCTCTAGTCTGCCATTCCTTTCGATTACTGGGTTGCGGGAAGATTGTGTTGCTTTTGGTCGTCTGCCGTTGCTTTCCACAACCGCTGGGTTGCGTGAAAATTGTGTTGCTTTTGGTCGTCTCCCATTCATTTCTATACCTTCTTTTCTAGCCTTAGCTGCTTGAGAAACCTTTTTTACTCCTCCCCAAACCTTGGTGCCTCTTTTGGTCGCAGCTTTTTTGGTCTGGCTACCAACTTTTTTTGCAGCTTTCTTAATAGAGCCCCATTGAGCATTAGCATTGAAATTTACTGATAAAAATAATGCAGCGATAATATCGATTGAATTTTTCATTTTAAATGATTTAGATGGTAAATAAATAATTTCAATACAAAGATGCGGCACGGATCAATCTTATAAATCCACTCTTATGGGGATTGTGTTGATATCCTCATTTATGAGGAGGGTAGGAGAAAGTATAAACGAGAACAAAAAAAGCCATCCCGATATTCGAGATGGCTTTTTTGAAAATGAGCTGAATATTTTATTCCCTATTTTTAGTGCATGATTCAGGGCAAAGGACTTTCCTATTCATATTCCAAAGATTCACCCATTCAATTTCCTGATTTCACCTTTGATCAGGGAAGTCAGTGGCTGATCATTGGTCCCTCGGGTTCTGGCAAATCAACTTTGCTTCAGATTCTTGCGGGACTTAGAAAAAGTCCTAAGGGCGATCTTGTGATTGATGGAAAAAATTTGGGAGATCTATCCAACTCTGAATTGGATAAATACCGAGGTCAAAAGATTGGTATCGTTTTTCAAAAAGCTCATTTTGTAGAAAGCATTACGGTTATGGATAACCTGCTCCTTTCACAGAAACTAGCCGGCCAAACACTCAACCGATCGCGTTGTGATGAGATGCTTTCCCATTTGGGCCTTGAGCAGAAAGCCACTAAGTTGCCCGGGCAATTATCGCAAGGGGAGCGCCAGCGCGTTGCGCTGGCTCGCGCTCTGGTAAAAAATCCTGCCGTACTTCTAGCAGACGAACCAAGCTCTGCTCTGGATGATACGAACACGCAAAAGCTTATAGCGCTCATTAAAAAAGAAGCTAAAGAAGTAAATGCCACACTCATCATAGTTACCCATGATCATAGATTGAAAGAGGCCTTTTCAAATAAAATTGAACTACAATGAGCATTTGGAAATTAGCCTGGAAATCAATGTGGCATCGGCCCCTGCCAGCTATTCTTAGCTTGCTTCTCTTTGCCTTGGGTTCCGGATTGATCGTCCTGCTGTTGCAGGTAAACAACCAGCTACAGGAACAATTCGAGCGCAACCTCGCTGGCATTGACCTGGTCATCGGTTCAAAAGGATCTCCCCTTCAACTGATCCTTTCCAGCATGTATCAGGTGGATGCCCCAACCGGAAACATTAAGATCGAAGCAGCCCGCCCCTTTCTAAATCCCCGCCATCCCCTGATCGAAGCAGCAGTTCCCCTTTCTCAGGGAGATAGCTATCGAACCCATAGGATCATTGGGACAGAGCACAGTTATGTGGATCTCTATAACGGAGAGGTTGCTGAAGGAAAACTATGGGAGGATGATTTTGAGGTTTCTATTGGAGCTGCAGTAGCTCAAAAGTTTGGCTTGACGATCGGTTCTGAATTTCAATCTTCTCATGGTTTGATCGAGGATGATAATCTGGTGCATGATGATGCACATCCTTTTAAAGTGGTAGGCATTTTTGAGCCATCGGGTTCTGTGCTGGACCAGGTCATCCTATGCAGTACTCCTTCTGTTTGGAAAGTTCATGGCCATGAAGAGGATCACGATCATGAGGATCACTCCGGGCATGATCACGAGCAAGAAGATCACTCTGGACACGATCACGATCACGAGGACCATTCGGGGCATGATCACGATCACGAGCATGAGTCCGAGCAACCTGCCGA
>JABDJM010000539.1 GCA_013002475.1 Saprospiraceae bacterium
GATTGGATGCATTCAAATGCCCTTGATTATAATCCTGAGTTGGATCAAATTATGATATCTGTTCCTACCTTTCATGAGATCTGGATAATCGATCATAGTACTACCACTCAACAAGCTTCGGGATCAACGGGAGGCAACGCAGGACGAGGCGGAGACTTGCTATACCGGTGGGGTAACCCTGCAGCCTATGACCGGGGAACAGAAGAGGATCAAACCTTATTCTATCAGCATGACGTTCATTGGGTGGATGATTTCGTTGACAATACTCATCCATATTATGGTCAGATAGCCGTTTTCAACAACCGGGTCGGTGCTGACTTTTCCACTGTTAATATCTGGAGATCTTCCTGGGACATGTATAAGGGAGATTACCTGATGGACGAGGGAGTCTTTCTCCCAAACAGCTTTAACCTTTCGCTCACCCACCCCACTCCTCAGGAAATGTATAGCACGGGACTGAGCAGCTTTCAACAATTACCAAATGGAAATTTCCTCATATGCACCGGTAGGTTTGGTTACTCCTTTGAGTTAACTCCGGATAGTGAAGTGGTTTGGGAATACAAGACTCCTTTGCTTGGCGGACAACCTGTAAGTCAGGGAGACACTTTGGAGATCAACAATAATCTAACCTTTCGGATCACCCGTTATCCGCTTGACTTTGCAGGTTTTTCGGGACAGACTTTGGACCCACAAGGCTATATCGAGTTGAATCCTGATAGCACTTATTGTTCAGTCGTTCTTTCCAACTCTGAGATCCAGGATGACTTCAAGCTAAATGTTTTCCCAAATCCTACTTCAGGTTCGATGACGATTGAATGGGAAAAACCGGGGATGACTTATTTCGTGATTTACGACCTCCTTGGTCGTCGGGTGAAGGCCTTTACCGGGATGGGAGGACGGAAGTTCTGCGATTTTTCCATGCTGGATCCGGGCATGTATCTGCTCGAGATAGAGGGGCAGGCCATAGAAAAGATCATTCTCCAGAAATAAAAAATAAAGGCCGGCTTTCGCCGGCCTTCTTTTTTGGTGTAAACCAAAAATTCCAGGCTTTCTCTTGGTTCTCATTGGGTGTCTAAGGCATGTTTCCCGGAGGGTTAAATTCTGCTTTTTGGGGTTACAGGTAGATCGAAAGGATTCCCTATCGATCTCAACTGCCAATTCCGGGCCTTGGAAATCCCATAAACATGGGTTTCGAAGATTTTGAGAACCGCAAAATCCCATAGTTCTCCCTTTTATGTCTGTTTGATAAAAAGGTAACCCGATTCTGACCATATTTTTTTATTTTGTTCAAGAGGTTACCTTTTTACACTTAAATCATAAATGGGTGTATTCGAAAAGCGATACACTTGGATTACTGGATCAAATCCGCCGCAGCGATGAGGCTGTTTTGAAAGAAATCTACCTGGAACACCGGGAGGAGTTCATTAACTGGCTATCCAAGAAATTTGAAACGAATAAGGATGTGGGTCTAGAGATCTACCACGACTCCTTTGCCACAATGGTGACCAATGTGAAAAAGGGCAAGCTAACTGAACTAAGCAGCTCTTTAAAAACATATTTGTTCTCCATTGGCCGGAATAAATTTCTGGAGCAAAACAGGAAATCAAGTCGTGTACTTAGAATAGTTGCTGAGGAGTCATTAGTGGCAAATCCAACAACTGTCCGGGATGATAGCCAAATAATAAAGCTGCGTTCCGCTCTCCATTCCTTGGGAGATCCTTGTTCCAAATTATTAAAGCTTTTCTATTACCAAAAGGCTTCAATGCAGGAGATTGCTATTCAACTTGGTTACAAAAATTCGCAGACAGCGAAGAACCAAAAATACAAATGCATTAAGCGATTAAAAGAAATGCTTTCAACGGTGTAAAATGGACAAATTTAATTTCATAGAAAAAATCGATCAGATCCTTCAGGGAGATCTTGATTCTGAAGAGAAGGAAAAACTTCTTCAGGAAATCAGAAAAGATCCTGAGCAATGGTCCACATTAGAAATGCTAGAACAAGTGGAGCATTTTTATGAGGAAGAAGAGAAAGAAAAAGTGAAGTCTCAGATGAGATCATGGGACAAAGAAAATAACATAACGGCGGCACCGGGGACCAAGCACACGCCCCAAAACCCAACCTCCCCTAAAATAGCCCAATATTGGCTTCCGGTTGCCGCCTCTTTTATTTTCCTACTGGGAATGTGCTGGTATATGCTCTCTCCAGGATCCGAATTAAGTTCTGTGACCTTATTTGCTGAGAACTTCCAACCCTATCCCTACACTGGGATCGATCGAAATGGAAGTGCTCCTGTGCATGACAATGCCTACATATTGTACAATGCAGGAGACTACGACACGGCTTTGGATCAGTTTTCTAATATGGAAGATCCGGAAGCTAAATTTTTCGAAGCCCAGGCGGAGCTGGCCACAGGTAGTTATGAATCTGCAAAGATCAATCTAAAAGAATACCTGAAGTTTGGAGGCATCTATGAAGACCAGGCAGAGTGGTATCTAGCTTTGGCATGTCTAGCTTGCCAGAAGGAGGGAGAGGCTATAGGAATGCTTACACAAATTGGAGAAAAATCTAATGCTTATAGTGATAGAGCAAATGAGCTACTTGAAAGACTAAACTAATTTAATATGGCATGTGAATACTTTAATCCTAAAAGGGTATCGGGGAAAATCTTTATGAAGAGTATCCTGAAAAACAAATACGGTCTCGCCGAAGTCGGGAAGAAGAAAGACCTTGTCCCTTTTCTTCTCACCGGTCTGGATAGCGAGGAAATCAAAAAGGGTCAAAAAATACGAGGTGCGCTGGTATCTATGAATGTTGGAGGCTATGCCAGCAAAGTACTAGTAAATGTTACCCGCAAATAACGACTTTCATTTAACCAAAGCTAACAAACATGGCACGAAAAAAGGGAACCATCACTAGAATCAACATGGGGCGGAAAATCATAGATGATCATGCCTCCAATGTGGAATATGTCTCCTTGGACCCAAGATATTGGCGAGTAGGGGAAGACGTATTTTTCGATGCAACTACGAGAGTAGATTCCAGGTCGGGTTTATATATTGCCATAAACCTTTCCAGGCGTAGTTGATAATCGACCTACTAAAGACAATGGTCTTAAACCCCAACCAAACTCAGCCCCCTTTAGAAGCAAGCAAGTATTACTAACCCTTAAAACAATTATTATGGCTCGAAAAAAAGGAACTATCACAAAAGTGAATGCAGGAAGAATTGACATTTTGGAGGATGACACAGGAAAAAAATTCTCCTCTGATACTGCAAGAGACTGGAGGGAAGAGCAACTTGTAGATTTTTCTCAAGGACCAGGTACCCATCCAGAAACCGGAAACATAATGGCTATTGATGTAGATCTTGGCTTCCCAACCGTATAAAAGACACCCCGTATAC
>JABDJM010000543.1 GCA_013002475.1 Saprospiraceae bacterium
GATAACTTTTTCGGAAAGTTTGAATGGCCCTTTCCCTATAGGCTTCCAGGGTCCCTTTGCTTGGCTGATCATAAGCTATATTATGTAGCAAAGGATTTCCGGGAAGGTATCGAACGGTAAATTCATCCCCAACATGCAAAGGCATGCCTGTGTCCAAAAGGATAGGAGTTTCACCCTCCGTAAATGGAGTTTCCACTGTGTAGGGTTTTCCTTCAACAACAAAGAAGTATTGCACCTTTTTTTCGTTACCCTCTTCTGCCATAAGGATCCGTGCATGGGTTTCTTTACCCATAGATAGCAGCTGAGATTTCAGGCTTGGATTGGAAAAATCCCTGTTAAAGGAATATATCGCAAAGGAAGCTATCAGTACAATGATCATAAAACTTCCTAATACTGCCAGACTTTGATACAGCTCTTTCCGCTTCTTCTTTTTTCGACTTCTGTTAAGGGGGGTATCTGCTTTAATGTTTGGTGTGAACCCGTAGTAGAATTGATTCTTTTTTCTTTCAATAGAAAGTTCACAAAGCTCATCCTCAATAAAGAAAGAATAGGTTTTATTCTCCAGGATTTGGAAATCAATGATTATGATCTTGGAATTGTAGTAGACCAGTAGATGCCCGCTTCGAGGACCATGCATCAAACCCACATGATGTCTCGTACCATTATCTGCTATGTACGTCCAGTTAAATCGGTTCACGGCACTAAGTTTTGGCTAGGGACTACCCAAAAAGGTCTAGAAAAGATAACCTATTTTCGGTAATCGCTTGGTTGTAAGTTGTAAGTCGTAGAGGAAATACTAGGTGGGCAAAAGCTTGGGTAGAATTAAATTAAGGGCAAAGTTTTAAAAAGTCAAGTCATGACAGCTGAAGAGAAGGAAAAGCTTAAGGAGAAGATTGAAAGATCAATAGAGGAGTTTGAAGAAAAAATTGTGGCCCTTGAGGCAAACACTCAACCCATCAGCCCGGAGAATTCTATCGGTCGGGTAAGCCGAATGGATGCTATCAATAATAAGAGTGTCGCTGAGGCCGCTCTTCGAAATGCAAAAAGAAAGCTAAGTAAGCTTCAACTCGCTTTGAAATCAATTGACAAATCAGGCTTTGGTTTATGTGATAGATGTCAACAACCTATTGCACCTCTAAGACTCATGTTTTTGCCGGAAAGCACACGATGTATTCGATGTGCTGATAAGTAGTGGATCTGCGGGAATAACGATTAGGGAAACATTACAAGTCCTTTCATAAAACCCTTCCCAAATTCACCTGAAGAGGGCCAAAAAAAAGAACAGGGCAACTGCACCGAAGTGCAGCACCCTGTATAACCCCAAAAAACCAAATGAAAACAATCTATCTTGAACCCTTTACGGGTTTTATCTCTTAGTTTTTAGTTCATCTCTGAATTTAGAATCCGGCTCATTTGCTTCGGTTTTAAATTCATCTTTAAGACGATGACCATTTTACCGGGTCACAAATTTCGATATTTTTTTAAAAAGGGAATTTCATTCAGGAACGAACGAGAGAAGGTTCATGGGTTGTTTTTTGTGTTTTTGTGATAAAATGGATCTAAGAATCCTATTTTCATTTGGAATTCTATGAGGTATACCAAATTTAGAGTTTTTAAATAGATTTTTTTACTTTTTTCAATCAAGTATGAATTTCTTCTACTAAGGCTTATTTTGATCGTTTACAAGCCGATAATTAGCTGAATTTTGGCCATTTTTTGAATCTTGGCTTCAGAGCAAAAATTTAATGGGAAAGGTTAAAAGCAAAATTGTCTTTATTTGTTCCAATTGTGGCCATAATTCTGCCAAATGGGAGGGAAAATGCCCCTCCTGTTCAGAATGGAACACATTTAAGGAGGAAATAATTAGGGAGGGAAGTAGAAAACCAGCCTCCTCTGAAAGCTGGGTATCCAAAAATCGAAGTAATCCAGTACAATCACTCTCATCTGTCACAATCGAGGATCTCCCTAGGCTGCCTACTGGTGATTCTGAGCTTGATAGAGTTCTGGGAGGAGGGATCGTTCCAGGATCGATTATTCTTGTAGGTGGGCAGCCTGGAATTGGAAAATCCACCTTGCTTTTGCAAGTCGCTCTTCAGATTCCACACAAAACTCTATATGTCTCAGGTGAAGAAAGTGCTGAACAAATTCGAATGCGTGCAAATCGTCTTGGAGCGATTCCTGAAGGATGCATGATAACCACCGAGACATTTTTGCCAAAGCTCCTAAAAGATGCCATTGATACCGATCCCTCTTTTCTGATCATTGATTCCATACAAACAATATCCACTAACACCGTGGAATCAACGGCCGGGTCTATTTCTCAGGTCAGGGAATGTGCCGCCGAGTTACAACGTTTTTCTAAGGAGACAGGGATCGCAGTTTTTTTGATAGGACATATTACAAAGGACGGAAACCTTGCCGGACCGAAGGTCCTCGAGCATGTTGTGGACACCGTCTTACAGTTTGAAGGGGATAGGCATTATGTATATCGTATCCTGCGAAATATGAAAAACCGGTTTGGTTCGACAGATGAAATGGGTATCTATCAGATGGGACCCGGTGGCTTGCGCATAGTGGAAAACCCTTCCGAGTTACTTCTTTCACAAAGAGAAGAGAACTTGAGTGGCTCGGCTATTTGCGCCACGATTGAAGGTCAAAGGCCGATCCTGGTGGAGACTCAGGCGCTTGTGAGCCAGGCAGTCTATGGGAATCCTCAAAGGTCTGCCACCGGTTTTGAACTTCGCAGAATGTCCATGCTATTGGCTGTGCTTGAAAAACGTCTCGGGCTGCAGTTCGGTCAGAATGATGTATTTCTTAATGTCGTGGGTGGTATCCGTATTGATGATCCTGCCATGGATCTTAGTGTGATCGCTGCCCTGATCTCTTCCTTTTCAGATATTGAAATTCCACAGGATGTTTGTTTTGCCGCTGAAGTTGGCCTTTCAGGAGAAGTCAGAAGAGTTAATCGTATTGAACAAAGAATACAGGAGGCAGCCCGATTGGGCTTCAAGAGGATTTTCATTTCCCGATTTAATCAAAAAGGGATTGACCCGGCCCGTTTTGATATCCAGATCCATTATATCAGTAAAATCACTGAACTTTACCAGTCATTGTTTATTTAAAACTAAGCAACCCTTAGCTTGTTTTAATTCTGATGGCGGATCATAATTCAAATCCTGTTTTGCTTTTCGATGGAGTCTGCAACCTTTGCAATGGCTTTGTCCAGTTTGTGATAGAGAGAGATCCAAAAGCCAAATTCCATTTCGCAGCCTTGCAATCTGATCCGGGGAAAAAGCTCCTTTCAGAGCAGGATCAGGAATTGGGTGGACTTGACACGGTCATTCTGGTCCAAAAAGGAAAGGTTTATACCAAATCCGATGTAGCTCTTCGGGTAAGTCAGGGTCTTTCGGGTTTATGGCCATTACTACAGATCTTTTTCATTGTTCCAAAATTCATTAGGGATCCCCTTTACGATTGGGTGGCAAAAAACCGCTATCGCTGGTTTGGGAAAATGGAGCAGTGCATGATCCCCACTCCTGAGCTTAGTTCCCGCTTTCTGGATTAGGTTGAGAATCACCCTATTAATTGGTAATTTCGGCCTTTCATTTTGAAGGCATACTATCATGGTCAGAAAAGAAATTTCGGAGCTACTTTCGAACCCCGGTTTTGGTGAGCAGGTTTTTGTTAAAGGTTGGGTTCGCGCATTTCGCTCTAATCGTTTTATAGCATTGAATGACGGTTCTACTTTTGGAACCATTCAGGTGGTTGTCGACCACGAAAAAACTCCCGAGGAAGTTATTTCCCAAATCGGATTCCATGCCTGTGTGGCAATACGGGGTACGCTTGTTGAGTCTCAGGGAGCAGGTCAATCCATGGAGATCCAGGCTGAGGAGGTTGAGATCATAGGTGGTGTGGACCTTGACAAATATCCACTCCAACCAAAACGGCAGACGATGGAATTTCTGCGGGAGAAGGCCCACCTTCGAATGCGGACGAATACCTTTTCTGCGGTCTTCAGAATCAGACATGCTGTGGCCTTCGCGATTCATAAATATTATCATGAGCATGGCTTCTACTATTTAAACACTCCCATTGTTACGGGGAGTGATGCCGAGGGAGCAGGTGAAATGTTTAGAGTAACCACTTTTGATCCTGGTAATGCTCCAAAAAATGAGGCTGGAGGAGTAGACTATAAGGCAGACTTTTTTGGTAAGGCCACAAACCTTACAGTTTCAGGTCAACTCCAGGCCGAGTCTGGTGCTTTAGCCCTTGGGAAGGTCTATACCTTTGGGCCCACTTTTAGAGCAGAGAACTCTAATACTTCAAGACACCTTGCTGAATTTTGGATGATCGAGCCGGAAATGGCCTTTTACGACATCAATGACAACATGAG
>JABDJM010000560.1 GCA_013002475.1 Saprospiraceae bacterium
ACTCTGGATCTTCCAATCCAGATTCAATTCAAAATTCTCGTATTGTTCGTTTGAAATAATATCATTGTGTCCGGGAATACTCCATTTTCCTTTAGCATCATGGACTGTATCCAGGGTCATCGTCCCATTCTCAACTCTCCATGCATCGCTCACTTTATCTTTCTTGTACCCGCGCCAGTTACTAAAGTCGTTTCCATTGAACAGAAGCTCCCAGCCATTTTCTTTCTCCCATTCTGAAAGTGTGTTATTTGCCAGAGCCTGAGTCTCTGTTTTAAGACCTGGTTGCCCCTGAGGAATATTGTTCATAGTATACCAGCCTTCAGTGGTCCATAATCCATTTCCATTTACACTGATAAATGGACTGGCAATACGTACATAGACTACATGGTCTTCCTTCATTCCACCCAACTCCAGAAATACTTTTTTCCTGTCCTCTGAAACGTTTACAGAAAGGATCGGTAAAGGCTTTTCATCCAATTTTGGCCCACCGTAATTTTCTGTGGGTTTATAATACCATTGCTTTATCTGGTAATCTTCTTTTGCCCATCCATCACCGGGCTTGAGGGCCTCTGTAAACTCTATCTCCACACCATTGGATTTTGCCCTAACGGCCAGCATCTCAAAGGCTGACTCGCCGTTATATTTCAGACGCTGTAATCCGTACCATAGTTTTGAATTATGCCCCCAGTTGCCTGTACTGCCTATGCCACCCACATACAAAGCACCGTCAGGCCCCCAGGCCATTCGATTTACACCGGCTTCGAGGCCCTGAATAAATCTGAATACACAACCCTGGAGCTGGCCATTGACGCGCTCCACATTCACACGCTTAACACCACCATGCGTCACCTCAGCGTGGATCATTTGTCCCTTATAAGGTCCATCATTAATAGCAAGCGGAGTAGAAGGAGAATTTCCGATCTCATCCTGTGGCAACCAAACCACTGGTTTTGTTTCTGTCATCGTTGCCGTCCCTTCAAAGTCAACTGACCTACTCCCATACCAGGCACCCTCCTGCACATGCAGCACTTTGGAGGATGGAAGCCAGTCCCCTTGATTATCACACACGAAGACTTCACCTTCATATCCTATTCCAATTCCGTTAGGGGTTCTAAGACCAGAGGCAATGAGATCTACCGAGCCGTCCGCTTTTGAAATTTTCAGGACTCTTCCCCGATCTTGTATTTGCGGTTGTGTGCTTGCTCCACCAGGATTTATCGCAGTAGCTAATGCTCCGTAGAAATATCCATCCTTGTAAGCAAGACCAAAAGCAAACTCATGAAAGTTGGCCGAGACATTCCAGTCGTTGGCAAATGTGCGGTACTCATCAATTATTTCATCGCCGTCATGATCGATCAATTGAGTTAACTCCTGCTTCTGCAAAACATAAATTGTATCATCTATAACAGCTAAGCCCAAAGGTTCCGCAAGACCTCTTGCGATTACTTTTTCTTTGATTTGGGATGGGTCACCAGAATCTACATTATCGAGAATGTATACTGAGCCGGTGGGGTCCCATGTGGAGACCACCAGCCTTCCATCGGAAAGAAAGTCCATACCTCCCACCTTTGGAGTGAACTGGTCCGGTCTTGCCTGGGAAAGGTCATACGATGGATGCACTTCTTCCAGGGAATAGCCATCCCCCGGGACGCGACGTTCGTCGCTCATCGCCAGGGTTGCACCCTCAGCATATTGTTGGCTTTTTGCATGGGCGATCGCGGAGGAGGGCACCGTTTGGAAGGTGCCCGTCGCACCTGGGCTCCATGAGAGATTGATTGCCTTGCCGCCTCTGGATTGGAAAAAATCTATATGGAAAGGATGGTATCCCTTCTTCAAAGAAACTGTAGCGTCTCTTCCGTCCGCACCATGCTCACCATCATGATCGATTAACTCTTCACCATGAAGGTATAATCGAGATCCATCATCGCTGGTCAACCGGAAGGTGAATTGATTGTCTTCCGGAACATTGATATATCCACGAATTTCGAAAGCAAAGTTTTCTTCTAGTCCCTGAAAGTCTCCCCCGGAGGCATCTACAAAGGGGATGATCCCGGAAAATACGGCTGTCTCTCCACCTTTTTTAAAATCAGCGATCTTCCGGATGTTTCTGTCAAATAACATGACCTTAAAGGCTGCACCAGGAAATAATTGAGATTCCTCAACTTCCCCAGAGGCATCCTGAAGATCTTCCTCGTTCAATTCAGTGCTTACATCCAACTCTGCCAATTTGGCCTCTTCCTCTGCATCCATTTGCATGATATACTCAACCATTTGAGTCAGGTCCTCCATGGAATTATTTGGATGAGCATTCATGATCTGATTACCCCAGACGCCTGTTCCCCCAGCTTTGACTTTTACAGCCAGCATGGTAACATTCTCAGGGGTGTTTCGGTATTTCTGAGCAATCTCCTCATAACCGGGACCGATCGTTTTTCGATAAGTATTATGGCAGGTCTTGCAGTCGGCCCTAGCGATCAATTTAAAACCCGGAGGCATAGTTGTGCCTTCTTCTGTTTCCCATTCTGGCTTATTTGGATTTTCGATCATGGGCTTATCGATAAATTGTGAGCGGACTACTGTGGCTCCCTCGGACGAAAGCTCTAAAGAATATTCAGCGGTTTCACAATTTCGATTTCCCCGTGTTTGCGTTTCAATTTTTCCTTTTGTTAATATCCCCCCTTCCGATTTCAGGATGGCTGCACTGGTCATAGATCCTGCATTACCCTGAAAATGAACCTTAACATTGTTCGGATTGGATAGGATCTGAAAAGACCTTTCCAAACCCGGATATTTATCCTCCACATGGAAAACCTCAGGGCTTTCCGTTACAAGAACCGTTTTACCGGCTTGATCTTTCAATTCAAAGTTGAGATACACTCTTCCTTCTTTGAATTGATGGCCCAGGTACTTAACCTCTGCTTCTTGCTTGGTCCCACCACTTTCCAGGGTCCAGGGGTCCTTCTGATCGTTGATAAACCATCCATCACCAAGGGTTGTGGGTTGTGGCCCATGAACAGTGGTATACACCGCTCCGTCAAAATTGACCCCGCCTTTCCAGGCCTTGTACAAAGCTCCCTTATCTGTATGGTAGGCAACCCAGAGATCATCATGTAAGGCAGCGGTCAGCATCCGAGGCTGTTCATCCAGGATGGATCGGCTTACCCAGGGATTATGTGGCCGATCCCCTTCAAAATGATCCGATACTGAAACGGAATTTTCCCCTGCATTGCAGGATAAGAGGAGAAAAATCAGGGCTACGAGGCTAGTGAGGTGTTGCGTGATAAATCTCATTTGGTTAGGCAATAGAATAGTTAATGAAAAAATTACACTAAGATAATTATTCAGCCCACCCGGCAAATTCTATCGAAAGCCAAAATCAGGTGAATTAATGGTGAAATTATATTGTTTTTACGATTTGTGACCTGGTGGGGATGCTTGTAATTTCATAGGCTGAGCTTTCCTTGGGGCCTGTTCCTGTTATGGTCTCATTTTTGCATTCTAGGAGTAGCTGATCTTAGGTCCCCCATTAATAGCAGGTGGCCCTGAGTAGACTGCTATGAGAATGTTTACCTCCACAACCCAAAAAAAGGATACCTCCACGCGCCTTCTTATCGGCCTGATCTCAGGCCTGGCTTTGCTATGGGGGCAAGCAAACTCCCAAACTTTCATTTCCCACAATTCTATCAATCTTGAAATTAAGCAGGAGGCCCAAAGGCTTTTCCAACGTGCTTTGTCTGACCATGAGCTACAAAAAGGGAAGCAAACCCTTAAGTCCGGCAAAGCTCTGGATAATTTTTTTTCCCATCGGCTTTTTCGTCCCGCTGAAATTCAAAATTCCTGGTATCAGCAAAAGATCCAGTCTGCACCCCGTGTTCCCGGACTAGAGCTTACCACTGTAGTCCAGCATAATGAATACAATCCCTTCTTTACGGAGCAGGAAAGCAATTCCAGAGTCAGATTGGGCCTGGACCTTGATCTTTTGCGTGAAGGCTGGATCGGAAACAAGGCCAAAGAAAAAAAATTGGCTTTAGAACAGGCGATCCACAACCTCGGAGCTAGTGAGGAGTCCAAAAAAAGTAACTACAGCTACTTGTACAACTGCCTTGTCTACAATTTCAATCAGACAAAGCAAGACCTCCTCGAAAAGAGAATTGATTTTCTACAAAGCTTCATTAGCATCTACTACCAGCTGTACTTTTCTCATGAACTGGCATTTGAAAAGATCATTACCCAAAAAAGCAGGCTCAACGAAGCAAAGCTTCTTTTTGACTCTGGAAAAACTTTTAATAAAACCCTGAAGGGTCAAATTGGAAAAGAGAATATCCCCATCCTGGAGGTTGAATCCATGCCGGTTCTTCAACTGGATCTTGAAGCTTTGATCCAGGAAAAGGGGCTTGAAAAAAATCAGGAGGATCTGTATCACCTGACCAAGGACCTCCTTGAAATAAAGTATCCGGGATATGGCCTGCCAAAGCTTCGATTATACTCCCGGTACAATTGGGGAGCGCAAGGCCTAGAAAACGCACCTGGCTCTTTCTTCTCTGCCGGCGCTTCATTACGAATGCCTTTAACCTTCAATCATTCCAAAGAAAAGGAACTGGCCAATTTGGAATTGGCTCTGGAACAGGAAAACCAAAAAGAGAAATGGTATAACCGGACCAAGGAGATCATGATCCTTTTCGAGGAGTACCAATACAAGCTAAAGCAGTATTCGAACTTTCAGCATAGCCTATTTCATCTTGAGGAAAAACTAAGACAGGAAAAGGTACTCCTGGAAAATCCTCGGGCAGCCCATAGC
>JABDJM010000574.1 GCA_013002475.1 Saprospiraceae bacterium
AACAATGGCGTCCAGGATCCGGGTGAAAGGGGTATCCCTAATGTCACTGTCAATCTATTAACAGATGCTGATCAGGATGGAGTTTATACTGCAAGTGGAACGAGTACGGTGACCAATGAATATGGTCATTATATATTCGATGATCTTGTCCCCGGCGCTTATACAGTGGAAGTTGTGGAGACCGGAATCAGCAGTGCTGGATTTACCACGACCCCAACTGGCGATCCTGATAGTGATGGTGACAATATCTCAAAACCTGTTTTGATTGCTCCAGGTGATGTTTGGCTTGGAGGAGACTTTGGATACAACAATGCTGCTAATCCAGCAGATGTTGGATCTGTCATTTTTGTAGATGTTGATGGCTCTGGTGACTACCTATTCGGAACTGATTTGCCTTTGGCAGGTGTCACGGTCGCATTGATCAAAGAAACAACTGTCGATGGCACCTGGGATCCTGCAGCGGAAGAAGTTGTAGCAACGACAACTACGGATGTCAACGGAGCATACCTGTTCCCTGACCTTCCTGATGGTGATTACATCGTTGTAGTAACAGATTCAGATAATATAATCAACGATCTAAGTAATACTGTTGACCCTGATGCAGGCAACGATGGTTACAGTGCAGTAAATGTTGCTGTCGCCGATAAGCTTGCAGAAAATTTTGGCTATGTTCCAACTGGACATATAGCTGGCAAAGGGTTTATTGGTGATCATGTCTTTTATGATATGGATGCAAATAATGCCTTCACTGCTGGCGAAGCCGGAATAGAAGGTGTGGAAGTAGAATTACGAGATGCTGTGAGCGACGCAATTCTTTCTACTACAAACACGAATGAAAACGGTATGTACTTCTTTGGCAACCTGGATGACGGTGATTATAAAGTAACTATCAACACAGCAACGGTCCCTACAGGCCTGGAAAACTCGATCGACCCTAACGGATCAGCTCCAGGAGATAATGAGGGCGGGACAGTGTCGATAACGAGTGGCTCCTCCGACCTGACCCAGGACTTTGGCTACAAAGCCACCACACCATTGGCAATCTCCGGAACCCTATGGGAGGATAGCAATGCTGATGGAGTAAAGGACGGAACCGAGACGATGTACTTTGCAAATGTTCCCGTAGTTCTTAGAAGTGCAGATGGAAACATCCTGGCAACAACAATTACTAACGCAACAGGAGATTACAGTTTCCCAAATCTACCAGATGGTTTCAATGGTACTGTAGAAGTACCTGATACGCCAATCTGGGGAACAGACTTCTACTGGCATTCCCTGGGTACAGATAGTGAACCGACGATCAGTTCACAAACTCTAGCAGGATCATCCATTACTGGAGTTGATTTTGGGTACTATTCAAGAGGAGCCGCAATCGGGAACCTTGTATGGAATGACATTGACAAAAACGGTAGCCAGGATGCCGCTGAGAATGGTATTCAGGATGCTGTATTAGAATTGAAAATTGATTTCGATGGGGACTTGACCGATGACCTTTCAATTTTCACTAAATCAGATACAGATGGCTTCTTTAGTTTTGGAAACCTTCTTTTGGATGAGCACACCAACGGTGACGGTATAGGTTCAGAACCTACCTTTACTCTGGCTGTATCAAGTCCAACACGGCATTCAAAATCTACCGCCAACGCAACTGGTGTAGATGCCAAGCAAAACTCAGATACCCATGCCGGTGTAACAGCCATTGTAGTGCAGGGACAAACAGATGTTAGCTCAAATACGGATCCAATGATGGAGACCGTTCAGGCTTCTTATGATTTTGGGTTTTATGCTTTAAATAGTATCCTTCCCATAGATGATGATGAAGGTACTTTGATAAACATCCCTGTTCCTGGAAATATCCTTACCAATGATCTGGACCCAGAACTAGATGGAATCACACTCTCAGGGTTTGAGGATCCTTTAAATCCAGGATCATTCATCGGTACTGGCACAGTCTCTTCAGTTCCTGGAGAAGACGGCAATGGAAATCCTGTTGCCAATGCCGGAGACATTACAATTGGTCCAAATGGTGACTATACGTATACCCCTGCTTTGGATTTTACCGGAATGATCTTTATTCCCTATCAAATTTGTGATGACTTTTCTACCTCCGCTTGTGAAAAGGCTATTCTAAGGATTAATGTTTGCGGAATTCCTGATCCTACGGATCCAAACAATAATGAGACCGTGGCGAATAACGATGACAATGTTACCCCGGTAAACATTCCTGTGAGTGGAGGAGTAATGGATAACGACATGGATCCAACTCTGGAAAATCAATCTTTTACAGGATTTGAAGATCCGGCTAGCCCAGGTACTTATGTTAATTCTGGAACACTTTCCAGCTTACCAGGAACAGATGATGACGGAAACTCCGTGAGTGATGCAGGGTCGATACTATTCACCCCTGATGGTTCTTACACGTATTCTCCCTCTACAGATTTCACAGGAGTTATTTTCCTTGATTATGAAATTTGTGATGACAATCCGATCCAGGCTTGTGCGAATGCTGTTTTAAGAATAGATGTTATCGGTGATGAAGATCCAAGTGATAATAATAAGCCATTTGCAGGTGATGACTTTTCTGTAACTCCCATAAATACTCCGGTAGTTGGAAGTTTTGTACAGAATGACCATGACCCGAATGGAAATGTGGTCAGGGTGGATGATGTTTTGATTGATCCAAGCGAACCTAGCCCTACTTCTATAGGAACATTCCAAACGGAGAAAATGGGTGATATCACTTTATACAATGATGGATCTTATGAGTATATGCCACCAGTAGATTACTATGGTCCTGACAGCTATATTTATGGCTTGTGTGATTCATCTTTGTTGGCACCCCAACCATTGTGTGATTCTGCCACTATTAAGCTGATTGTCATACCAATTTATAGAGATTTTTCTGATCACGACAATGGAGTCTATGCTCCTGCCTATAACTGGTGTGCACCTGATCTGGATCTTGACTTTGTTCCGGACAGTTCAGAAGCATTTTGGCTAGGTGAAAGAATTGATTATGAGATTGCCGACTTTTCTTCTGCTATGGCCGACGGTGATGATTCAAATGGAAGCGGAGAATCCGATGAAGATGGACTAGTTTTTCCAAATTCAGTGACGCCTGGACAGGTTTCCAACTTCTCTGTAACCGTCAACAGTAACAAGAGTGGGCTTGAGGTGTTCTTTGGACTTTGGATTGATTGGGATGGAGGTGGATTTGACTCCCTTTACACTGGTTCTGGGATAACAAGCTCGCCAACCACAGTTTCCGTTCCGGTAACGATTCCTGCTGGCTACGCCGGTGCAAATATTTACACAAGGTTGAGAGCGTTTAACGCCCCCCCTGTAAGTGGGGATTTTGCCGGCGGAAGAGCCAATGGGGAGGTTGAGGACCGACTTTTCTCACTTATTCTTCCTGTTGATCTGAAATCTTTTCAGGCTTCAGCAAGAGGCTGTAAGTCTTTACTTTCATGGGAAACTGCCTCAGAGGAAAACTTCTCTCATTTTGAAATTCAACGGAGTGAAAATGGAAAAACCTATCATGCAATCGCTGAAATTGCAGCCGCAGGAGGATCGAATTCAAGAAGCTATAATTACATGGACCATTTTGCAACCCCGGTTTGCTATTATCGATTGAAAATGATGGATGTGGACGGAACATTTGAATATTCTGAGGTTATTAACATTAGAACAGAATGTGCAGATGCCGATGATTTTGGAATAACGCTTTATCCAAATCCGGTGGCTGAAGGAAGTGACCATCTTACAGCAAGGTTCTATACTAGCCGGCCTGAGACTAAGATCTTTCTGAGTAATTCACTTGGAAAAACGGCTAAAGTATTTGAGTTGGAAACCAGATTGGGCTGGAACACTGAACAGTTTGATATTAGCGATCTGCCTGAGGGTACATACTACTTTACCTTCAGACCCTATACGAAAATGAAATCACAACGATTTGTGATCATTCGACGATAAATCTCTTAGTTTTATTTTGTTCGGAAGGCCATCAATTGAATTGATGGCCTTTTCTTTTTTTCAAAATCGCTACTCCTTGATTTCAGCCAAAAAACCATTTGGCGACAATAGCCATTGTGAATCATTTCAGAAGGACTATTATATAACCGTCCTCATACGAGATTTTATCCTGGAAAGAGAGTTTGGAGTAATTCCGATAAAATTTGCAACATATTTACCCGGAATTATTTGCATTAATTCAGGAAATTTCTCACTTAGCTTCCTAACACGGGTCTCAGGCCTTTTGGTAGAAATTAGTGAAATCCTTCCGGCCAGGGTCATATTGATATTTATCAGAACGTCTGTTAGAAATTGAGATATCGTCCCGTTTTGAAGTGCAAGGATTCTGAGCAGCATAGGGTTAAAACTGATCACCTCTGTTTTGCCCATTGCTTCAAAAACCATAATCGAAGGATTCGAGTCTTGCACCTCATGTGGGTTACCTCCAAAACAGCTCGGCAGACTAAGGAATAAGATTTTTTCCTCTTGCAACTCGTCTTGAAAGTATCCGCGAATGGCCCCCGAAATCACAAAATATAAGATTGGGTGGGTTGTTCCTGGGTATTGTATTTCCTCCCTGTTCTTAAGCTTTAAGACTCTGGCTGCCCCAACGAGGTCCAGGAAGTCCTTCTCTCTGAGGTAGGGATAAAGCTGTTCCAGCTGTTGCTGGAGAAGTGTTTCTGTTTTCAATTGGTGGTCTATTTGTTTGAATATCCAATTTGCTAGACTAAACTGAATATTCAAAAGAATATACCACTACACCGCTCTTCTAGGGGCACTACATGGGTACTCAAAACCTCGTAAATTATTGAAAAAAAAGCGTTTGAGGCTACTCAACCTTTTGAGCCATGAGATCCATCAAATAACTGGATACATCTTCACCCGCTTCCAGGTCCATTTTCTTTCGGAGCCTGTATCGGGCCATTTGGACCGATTTTGGGGTCACATTTCGAAGATTGGCGATTTCCTTTGTAGATAGGTTCAGGCGGAGCATTCCGCAAAGTTCTAATTCAGATTGGCTTAGATCAGCGAACCGCTCCCTTAGCAAGGAGAAGAATTCGGAATTTACCTGATCAATATTATCCTGGAAAAAACTAAGCCCTTCATTTACCTGGGTTTGGGTGTTAACAAGTGACCTAATATTTTTGAATTCCTCTTTTGCCTTCGGTGATAAAAACCTTTCCATCCTATTAATGCTATTAAAAAGCTTTTCAGCTATTTCATTTCTTCTTTTAATATCCAAAGCAAAATTGGTGAGATCCTGGGTTTTAGTTTCCAGTTGGTCCTTTAAGAATAATGTCTTTTGTAATGCTTCTTCATTTTCAATGGTTAATTCAAGCCTTTTTAACCTTGACCTGTAAAACAGAAGGAACCCAATGATGGTCAAACCCAAAAGAACAGACATCACTATACCCATCCACAAGCGACTGATTTTTTGAGATTGCTTAAGACTGCCGATCTCTTGTTCATTTGCCAGCAACGCATTCTCATTCTTTAGCATCTCATATTTAGCTTCCAGTGTTGCCAGATGCTCCAAATTTTCTGAACTATTGATGCTATCTCTCAGATTGTGAAACTTGCGGTAAAAAGTTAGTGCCTTCTTATTTTCATTTACCGTTTCATAATAATCTGCCAAATGATTATAGGCCGAGTATTCGTGAATCTTAAAATTATTGGCTTTGTGGATTGCTAATCCTTTTTCTAAATAGTTTAAAGCTTTGTCAAATTGACCCAACTTCAAGTAGGCCTTTCCAAGATTAAGAAAAGTCAAACCTCTTTTCATATGATCCTTTTGGAACATTTCCATCCTTTCCATTTGGAAAAAATATTGAATTGCTTTTGTAGGTTCCTCGAGGTCGAGATGATAAACACCCATATTCCCCAGGATATAAAATTTACCAATGTCTGATTCATTGTGCTCGAAATTTGCCAGCGCCTTATGGAAATGGACCATAGCAGAGTCTCCTAGTTCCATCCTTAAATAGGCCGCTCCAATATTATTATGAAGATCTCCCCACAATCTATTTGTTTTGTCCCCTTCCAGGAGGACAAGGCCTTTATTGTAATAATCAATTGCCTTTACATAATCTTCTGCCTTAAGATGGGAAGTACCAATATATTTCAGAGCAATAGCCATTTTTGACGTATCATTCATTGAGGTTGCAAGGATGAATCCTCTTTGAAAATTCTCTAATGATATGGGAATTTCTCCTGCATGCATAGTGTCAATCGCCCTAAGCATTACTGCTTTGTATTCGCCCTCTGTATATTGAATTGCTTTAGAAAGTTTTTCGGCTCTCTCATAATCCGGTAAGGAAAGCATATGCGTATCCACCTTTGTAATTACCTCCTCTCCCAATAATAGCTCGATACTGTCCATTATGGACAAAGCCTGTCCATTTAGGTTTATAGATAGGCAAATCAAAATTGTTGTGATTAGAAATCTCATTGCTCAGCCTTTAAATTTTTGGTTTGTTGGTATAACCATTGGCTGCCACTTCCAGACCGAGGTATAGTGGGATACTGTCAACAATTGATAACTGTTGGCTAAAGAGAAAGGAAGAGAGAAAGAGATTCAATAAATCAGGGGCGATTCTCATCTATAGGTCAAGTTTGGGTCCTTGGATATTAAATATACTAAAGTTGATAGGTTGAGAAAAATTGAAAAGAACAAGGTCAAAATTCGCCTGAAATGAATTTCAGAATATACTTAAGAATAGCAAGTAAAGTGTTTGATGCAATTATTGAAGGATTCTGGAATTAGCGCTAAGCTTGATTACAGTTTAACCGAAGGTCACAAATGCAAAAGCTTTTTACTCTTCGGTCCTGTTCTTTTTCAGGAAAGAATCCAACCCCAGAATTTTTCAAGATAATCATCCCAACTTTTTGGTAGAGGTGAATACAATTCAATAGATCTCTCTGAAAAGTCGAATTTCATTTTCAAGGCATGCAACCACAAATGGTTTAGGTTAAAATGATCCCGCCAATAATTATTGTGCTTCACATCCCCATGTCTTCGGTCCCCAATGATGGGATGTCTGATTTGAGCAAAGTGTTTTCTTATCTGTTGATGCCGACCTGTCACGGGTGTTACCTCCACCAAACTGTACCGGGAAGTTGGATAGCGAGAAATTTCCCAGGGCATCTCAACCTGAGCCAGCCTTCGCCATCTGGTTTCGGCCGGCTGCATTTTATTTTTTTTCTCAGAAAACAAGGGCAGGTCCATGACTCCGGTCTCCTCAACAAATCCTCTAATAATTGCCAGGTATGTTTTATCGACCTTTTGCTCCTGGATCAACTTCCCTAATGTGGAAGCCATTTCTGAATTTTTAGCAAAAAGGAGAACTCCAGATGTGGCACGATCGAGCCTGTGGACTGGATAGACCCGCTGCCCTATTTGGTCCCGCACTAGCTGCAAAGCAAAAATTTTATCCTCGCTGATCTTCGTTCTATGAGTCAATAGGCCATTGGGCTTATTAATAGCAACCAGCTCCTCATTTTCGAAAAGGATTTGCAGCATAGGTCATTTTAGGTCAAAATGACCAGAAACCGCATTTTTATGAGAAAAAATGACTCCCCATGCAGCGTTTTACCGTAAAAACTAATTATCCCTTTGTACGATCATTGCTAATTTTGAACACAATCACATAGAAATGAAAAAATTATCCCTGCTTTTACTTGTATTTCTTGCCTTTTTCGC
>JABDJM010000015.1 GCA_013002475.1 Saprospiraceae bacterium
TCATCCTGTTGTTGAGATGAGATCACGCCCTCCTCGACAGCCAGATCAAGCAGTTTTCCAGGATAGGAAGATTGCGCTTCAGATTCCATTTCACCAAGTGGATATGGATCATCAAGCCCAAGGATAATCTGATCTGTTCCTCCTTGTCGACGGACCATCAGATCCAATGAGAAAGTGTCATGGACCAGGGTATCAAAAAAGATATTTGGATGTCCCACAGCTTTTCTTGGGCGGACTTTTCCTTCAAAGAGGTCCGGTCTTCCATCAAAACCCTGTGTTCTCCTCCCAATGTTCAAATGGGCAAGCTGTCCTCCATGCGCAAAACAAACCCGGATATTGGGGTATTTTTCATAGAGGCCATTCAGCGTGAAAAAATGATAGGCATCTGCACATTGTGCAAGCATCCAGACCAAATGAAAACGCCAGGCGGTGTTTTCTAACTGGATAAATTTTTCTCCATCATAAGGATGGACCTCGAGAGCCAGTTTGTACTTATTGGCTAACTCAAAAATTGGGGCAGTTTCCGGATCAAAAATTCCCCGCCAGGTTCCGATGGAATCCATATAATGGGTAGGAAGGCATAAAACTCTTAGGCCTAATTCTTCCACACATCTTTCAATTTCCCAGCAGGCCCCATCAATAAAACCAGCATGGACTACAAATCCGCAAGTAAATTTAGTGGGATGGTCGTGCTGGACACCTGCATTAAAATCATTTTGAAACCGCAGGGCGTACTTCATGTCACGGATACGAAGACCATTTCCATATAGTTGAGAGAGATTTAGTACTACAGCATGATCTATTTTATTATGCTCCATCCACTCAAGTTTCTCATCCAGGAAAAAACTTGAATCCGTTACCGGGCGTTTCCAATTTTTTTGGAGCATGTATTCACGGTCATCGTCAATCCAAAAAATCTCCTTTTCCTTCAGATAGGAAGGAATTTGCTCCGGATTGGGCAATAGATGTGAGTGACCATTTATTCTTAACCTCATTTCAAATCCTTTGACCACCCTAAGTTAGCTTATTCCTTTTGCACCGGATTAATGAAAGACTCTTATTTACTATGGATTAATTATTTAGTATTCCTAAAAATAAAAAGAGGCCTTTCGAATCATCGAAAGGCCTCTTTTACGGGAAACTCCCGGATCTATTTCATCATAGCTTCCACTTCCGTGGTGAATTGCTCCACTGTTTTGCGATATCCTGTCTTACCAAGGGCATTGATCTTAAATCCACCATTGGCATCCTTATCAATATCCATAAGATATACCGTAGGATATCCTCTTATCTTAAGAGCTTGTTGCAATTGAGTGTTTTGTTTGGCCAAAGCACTTGGCAATCTTTTTCTGCGGGGAAAATCCAATTCAAGTAAAACAACATTATCTGCCGCCCAGGTTTTAAAGTCAGGCTTTGAAAAAACTGAATTTGTCAATCTTATGCACCAACCGCACCAATCACTTCCGGTAAAATTCGCAAGAATGGGTTTGCCTGTTTTTTCTGAGATCTCAAAGGCTTTGTTTAAGTCTACTTCCCAACCCGGGTTATGAGCGGGATAATCAATGGCATCCTGGGCCGTTACGAAAGAAGCTAGAAAAACAAGGGAAAGAATTCCGAAAAATTTCCTCATGACAAAAAATATTGAAGTAGTTGTTTGGTCCTAATTACAAACATCGAAAGTACGATTTTCGTACCAGTATTGCTCGGCTAGAGCTATTTCAGCCCTCTTCAGGACCGCATTTAAGAGTATTTAACAAATGCTTAAGAATATTTATACCTCCTTTGGGTTAGCCGTCTTGGAAAACCTACCCAGTCTAAGAAAATCGATAGGGTGTCCGGTATTCCCCAAGGTGGTCATATCCAAAACGATCTTTCCTATCACCGGAGCAAATTTAAAGCCGTGACCACTGAAGCCAGCGGCAAATACTACTTTTTGGTCCGTCCCAGGAAGAAAGTCAATTATGAAATCTTTATCTGTAGAATTCGAGTAGAAGCAAGTGGCTCTGTCCACAAGTTGTGGATTTTC
>JABDJM010000022.1 GCA_013002475.1 Saprospiraceae bacterium
GTATTATGCCGAGCCAAAAGAAGCAGCCTCGAAAATAAAAGGGCGAGTTGCTTTTTGGAAAGGGGTAGATGTGTTGGATGCCTAAAGGCCGTCCTTAGTGGCTATGGCCGGAATGATCACCCCCATGGTCATGATCATGTGAATGGTCATGCGCTTCGGTTTTTTTGACATCCTTCGCATCGTTTTGCACATAATCCATTCCGCAAACCGGGCAGGTTCCTGGAGACTCGCTACCACTTCCTTTGCAATGCATCGGGCAGATATATGCAGAAGCATATTCCTTGGATTGTGATAGTTCCGTGTTTGTCTGATCGTGATCGTGAGAATGGCTATGCCCACCACAGGCTGCAAGGCCCAGTGTCAATGTGAATAGAAAGGCTAATGTCCTTAGCATGTTCAAAATTTTACTAAAAATAAAAAAAGCCTTCTGCACGCAGAAGGCTTTTTTCTCAGTAAGGTTTATTAGTTGTGGTTATGGCCTTCATGACCAGTCACCTCCTTGGCTTTATCCACAGCCTTACCAGCTGCGTCCTTGGTTGCATTTACAGCTTTACCTGCTGCATCTTTAGTAGCGTCCACTGCGTTTCCGGCAGCATCAACAGCAGCACCAGCTGCGTCTTTAGCTGCGTCCATAGCATTTCCGGCAGCGTTTCCTAAGGAATCAACAGCAGCACCGGCAGCATCAACAGCTCCTCCTGCAACATCAGCAGCAGCATTTGCAGCATCGCCAGCAGCCTCAGCAGCTGTGTTAGCAGCATCCTTAAGCTTATCTGTTGGAGAATTTTCCCCACAAGCAACTAGTGCAAGGGCCAAAGCCAGAACAGGGATCCATTTCATTAATTTCATTTTAACAAGTTTTGGTAGTGTAAATAAATAATAGCCCTGATCCAGGGTCATCTTTTTTGTTTTCAATGGCTTATTCCGGGAAAAATTATGGAGTGGCAACAAGGCCTTGGGGATTGCAGCACGAAAATAACAGATTTTTGCTCAAATCCGATCAATCCGGAAGATTACTTAGGACAGACTAACAAATGAAAGAAAGGGTTGCAATGGATTGCCAAATCCCTATGAATTCATGATTTTTTCAAGATCCGCAGGGGAATAATTTATGGATTTCAATGTTTTCTTGTCGCTCTTTCTGTAAACAAGATACTTGTCTCCATCAGCTTCATAATAACAAGGGTAGCCCTTGGCCTCATAATGGGCAACGGTTGCCTCTGCTTCTTCAACGGTTGAACAGGCTTTACTCATATTGCTTCTTTGCACCTCTGAAAAAAGGGCAGGGAATTTCTCAGCAAGGCCAAATTCAAGGACCGCCCCGGAAAGAACGTATTGGATATCACAAAGGGCATCCGCTATTTCAATCAGATCGTTATCCTCAATGGCTTCCTCCAATTCCTTTAGCTCTTCACTGATTAATGAAACTCTTAACTCACATCTCTTTTCACTGGGAATCTGTGGGTTATCTAAAATCGGATGTTTAAATAATCGGTGAAAGTCGGCTACCTGATTTAAGGAATCTAATTGTTTGAATTTAACTGCCTGATCTGTGTCCATGGCTTGTGTTTTGGTGAAGGCCGCAAGATACACATTGCAGCCAAAGACCTGAACCAGATTTTTTTCTAACTTCAGCAGACTTTTTTTGAAAAACGAAATCGGAAAACTTGAATTTCAATCTAAACGATAAATCAGACGTTTCTTATGACGCTATTGTTGTAGGGACAGGGATAAGCGGTGGATGGGCTGCGAAGGAGCTTTGTGAAAAGGGGATCAAAACCCTGGTTCTTGAGCGAGGAAGAGATGTTAAACACGGGGAATATCCTACTGCTAGTCTTGATCCCTGGGACCTTCCAAATCAGGATAGATTAAGTCTTGAAGAGCTTAAGGATTACGAAAAGCAAAATCGGACAGGTTATACAGTGCGACAATCTACAAAGCACTGGTGGGTAAAGGATACAGAACATCCTTATTCCGAAACAAAAAGATTTGATTGGATCCGAGGATACCATGTCGGTGGACGGTCCCTGCTTTGGGGCCGGCAATCTTACCGATGGAGTCCCATGGACTTTGAGGCCAACGCCAGAGATGGGGTAGCAGTTGACTGGCCCATCCGGTATAAGGAACTTGAACCATGGTATGATCATGTTGAAAATTTCGTTGGGATCAGCGGGGAAAAACTCGGACTGGCACAACTTCCCGATAGCCAGTTTCAGGCACCAATGGATCTCAATTGCGTTGAACAAGATGTAAGGAAAGCAATAGAATCAAATTTCAAAGAGAGAACCCTCACTATCGGTCGGGTTGCACATATCACCAAGGAGGGAGGTCATAATAACAGAGGTACCTGTCAGTATCGAAACCGATGCATGCGAGGATGTCCCTATGGGGCCTACTTTTCCTCAAATGCTTCAACCCTTCCTGCGGCAGCGGCCACAGGGAATATGACCTTGCGACCCAACTCTATAGTCTACGAGATCATTTTTGATAAAGAAACCCAAAAGGCAAAGGGTGTCAGGATCATGGATGCAGAAACTAAGCAGACTAAGGAATATTTTGCCAAAATAGTCTTCTTGTGTGCGTCGGCTTTAGGGACTACCCAGATCCTTTTGAACTCCTCATCGGATCGCTTTCCAAACGGATTTGGAAATGATAGCGGCGAGCTTGGACACAATCTTATGGATCACCATTTCAAAGTAGGTGCCTGGGGTGTCTCTGATGAGCATGGAGACAAATACTATCAGGGAAGACGACCAAATGGTATTTATGTACCAAGGTTTAGAAATATCAGTAAGTCAACAAAAAGAAAAGATTTCATTCGTGGCTATGGCTACCAGGGTGGAGCCAGCCGATCGAACTGGACCCGCATGGTCAGGGAGATGGGATTTGGAGCACAATTCAAAGAAAAATTATTTGTTCCTGGCCCCTGGAGCATGGGCCTAAATGCATTTGGAGAATGTCTTCCTTATCATGAAAACAAAGTGACCCTCAACGAGGATGTCCGCGACAAATATGGAATGCCAACTTTGACCTTTGATGCTGAGTGGAAAGAAAACGAGCTGGCCATGAG
>JABDJM010000041.1 GCA_013002475.1 Saprospiraceae bacterium
TACTCTACGAAAGATTAGGACTGGTCCAGGATGCTATTCCCTATTTTAAAAAATCTTTGTCTTTTGAGCCTGATCATGAGTTTGCCAACTATGATCTGGCGCTTATTTACTTCGATTTAGGTGAGAAAACCATTGCCAAGGAATTCTATATTCGCGCTTTTCAAAATAATCCGGAATTAAGAACCATCGTAAACGATACAGCCTTTCACTTTTCAAAATCTGACCTGGATGATCCAGGCCGAATAATTGACCCTTCTGAAGACGATTTAAATCCTGAATCAATTGATATGACGAAGCCTCAAGCATCCACAGTAAAAACGGTGCTGATCACAGGTGCCACAGCCGGTATTGGGCTGGCTACGGCAAAAGCCTTTTTACAAGAAGGCTACAAGGTCATTATTACCGGTAGAAGAGAAGACCGGCTTAGATCCTTTTCGGAGTCCTTAGATCAAAAAACTTCGAAGAGTCTTCAAACCCTGGCTTTCGATGTCAGAGATCATAAAGCCTGTGAAAAAGCACTCCTTGATCTTCCTAAAGATTTCCAGCAGATCGATGTACTGATCAATAACGCAGGTCTTGCATCAGGCAGAGATTCCATTCAGGAAGGTGATGTGGAAGACTGGAACAGAATGATCGACACCAACATAAAAGGCCTATTGCATATGACCCGGTTGGTCAGTCCTCAAATGGTAAAAAGAGGCACTGGACACATCATTAATGTTTGTTCAATTGCAGGGCACCAGCCCTACCCCAAAGGCAATGTGTATGTGGCTACGAAATATGCTGTCGATGGCTTGACTCAATCTATGCGTCTTGATCTTTACGAGCACGGCATCCGTGTAAGTCAGATCAGCCCCGGAGCCGTGGAAGAAACCGAATTTGCCAGAGTACGTTTTCACGGAGACACGGAAATGGCAAAGATCTATGAGGATTATAACCCATTAAAATCTACTGATGTTGCCGAGGCGATCCTGTTCATTGCTACTAGACCGCCGTATGTAAATATCCAGGATATAATCATAATGGGAACACAACAGGCCGGAAGTACCTTCTTTGACCGTTCAGGAAGAAAGTATGATTAAGGATTTTGAATCTGGATCTTGGAAGTAAAGATCTCCGCTCCGCTACGAGCCTTCAGGAAATAAATACCAGATGGTAATTTCCCCCTTAGATCAAGAGTGGGTTCAGCGTTAAAAGTCTGAAAGATCACTCGTCCCTGAAAGTCAATAATGCTAACCTCTTCAATTCTCTCAGTTATTCCTTTCAGCGTAAAGACACCTGGATTAGGATTTGGGAATATTGTGATTTCTCTAAAAGGACTTTCCTGAATGCTTGTTAATAGTTCTGGTGAAACTGGATGAACCAATATCTCACCCTCCTTTTCCAAATAGATTTGATTCAAAAAGCTGTTGTTCATCCGAAGATCAAATGCTTCTTCAGAGTTAATGGAAAAAAGAATTGTTCCTATTGGCAAGAAATCAGCCTGGCCTTTTGCCCAATTCATCTTAAGCTCTCCATTTTGATAACCATGTAGTATGTTCTCCAACTCTGTACCAAGGGTGTAATCGGAAGTTGAAATTGACATAGAAATTTGACCTCCCAAAATATTCAGGTCTTCCAAAGTCCTTAAATGCCAACTATTTTCGTCTTGTACTAGTTCAAATTGCATCTCCCTGCCCTGCATTTCGGAGGGACTCAGATTATTATTGGCATTTCCGGAAGGATCTCCCACCTTATACCCGGTAAAGGCCGTATTCGCGGGAATCTGGCCAGCGACACAACTGATTGAATTTGGAGGCACTTCTGAGAATACATTATTGGTATCCGGAACAACATAGCTTTCCGGAAGGAAGCCCCAATTCCCACGGGCAAATGCACTATCAAGTAATATGACCACTCTTTGGATAAGAACTGCATCCAAAGTGGAAATCGAATTGCTGTTAGAAACATCTCCCGCCAACTGAGCAATCGGACTTAGGGTGTCGAGGAAAATGACATGTCGTTGCACCAGCACAGCATCCAGGGTAGTTACTCCATTCGTGACCAAGCCGCTTGTTTTTTCAGGCACCACTTCGCATCCTGCTTCAGGCAAAAGGGTTACTCCGTATTGGCCTGAGGCATTCGTTGTTTCTAGATTTCCGCCGCCAGTCACTTCAACACCCTCCATGGGAACCCCCATCCTGTTTTTTATTTCACCACTTACTGTAATTGAGGTTGCATTTGTGGGAAGTGAATCCATAGGAAAAGAATAAACGGATCGACCAAAGGTCCCTGCAATTAGTTTATTGGCGGCCGTATCCAAAGCAAGATCATATACAGGCACCGAAGGCATGCCGGTTCCGAGGTACTCCCAAAGATTTCCCCGGTCCAGACTTAGGAATACTCCTATATCCGTTCCTATCAAAAGTGTGCTATCTCCTGTATTTGGCAATACTAATATCTCATTGATCCCAAGTGCTGGAAGGTTGCCTGAGATATCAGTCCAGCTTGTTCCTAGATCATCAGAAAAATGAATATGAGGTGTATTGTCGTTATCCTTATAGCCACTATGCGTGACAAACAGATGTTGTGCATTTAATTCTGATGGTACCACACGAGTCACGTATCTGTCTGGAAGGCCAGTGATTATTTGTGTCCAAGATTGGCCGGGCTCCTTTTTCCATACAAGTCCGTCGCTCGTACCACAGACCAGCAGATCTTGTGTTATTGGCGACTCTAAAACATGCGTAATAAAATGGTAACGCTTAGGATTTGAGGTGGTTGGGAACTCTGTAAGGTCTCCGCTTATAGCAGAAAAGAAAGGCTCTCCTGCCAGTTCTTCTGACTTATAAACCTTTTGAGTGCCTGTATAAATAACCGTTGGATCAAAGGGACTTAAATCAAAAAACATGTCCCAGGGACGGTAATCATCTAAATCAAAACCACTGCTTGCAAAAAGAAAATTAGCCCCGTTATTTACTGTCCTCCAAATATTTCCATTTTGAGTTTCTACATAATATCGATCCGGATCTGTCGGATGAAAAACTATAGAAAAGCCATCTCCACCAAACCAGGAGGTCCAATTATTTGGATCCAGACCGGACCCTGAATAAGTTCCGTTATCCTGAGCTCCACCGAAGTACTGTTCGGTAGCATGAGGATCAACAGCCACACGATAAAACTGAGTCGTAGGAATATTATCAATATCCTCCCATGGACCACCGGTTGTTTCCTGACGGTAAATCCCACCATCTGTCGCAAGCAGGAGATCTCCGTTGGCATCAAACTGCATATCATGCATGTCAACATGTGGATCAGGATCTGGAGTGATCAGCGTGGCCATTGACCAGGATTCTCCTCCGGTAACTGAGCTCCATAATTGGACGCCACCCAAGTAAAGGGTTTGATCATTAGTAGGCCTTGTCCGAAGCTGACCAAAATACCATCCAAAGCCACCCATAGCAGAACCGCTCAAGCCGGTCAATGATGCAGGAAACCAAGAGCTACCTCCATCAAAGCTTTGGTACAAGCCATCAACTTCAAAAGTGTTCCCTATGTATACTGCGTAAATTGTTCCCGGGGTTGTTTGGGAAATTGCAAGCCCGATCCGGGAAAGATTTCCAAGCGGAAGTCCTCCGGACAATTGTGTCCAGTTGTTTCCTCCATCAGTGGTTTTATGAATTTTCGCTCCAGGTCCGAGGACAATCGACTGTTGTGTATTTCGTACACGGTCCCAACCTGCCGCATAAAGTGTATTTGAATTGAAAGGATCAATTACCAGGTCTATAACCCCAGTTGTATCTCCCAAAAACAAAATTTGATTCCAATTGCTCCCCCCATCTGTACTTTTATACAAACCTCTTTCACTACCCGTTGTAAACGGAATACCCATACTGGCAGCATACACATTATCACCGTTGCCAGGATCTACAACAATCCTGGATATGATTCCAGCATTCTCGAGCCCACTTAGCGACCAGGTTTCTCCAGCATCCGTGCTTTTATAAATTCCATTCCCTACGAAAGGGTATGATGAAATATTATGATCCCCTGTCCCGGCATACAGCACATTACTATTTGAGGGATCATAGACAATACTACTTAAGGATAAATTTGAATGATCATCAAAGACCGGATACCAATCTGTCCCGCCATTTACGGTTTTAAAGATCCCTCCGGTGCTAAAGCCTACCAGGATGATGTCTGCATCGGTTGGGTGAGCAGCGATCGTGTTGATCCTTGCCCCTGGATTGCCAGGGCCTTCGCTCTGCCAGGCGGTCGAAAGTGAGCGATCTGCGGGAGAGGCTTCTACAAACCTCTTTGCATCTTGAATTGCCTGTAAAAAACTCTTTTGATCTGGAACTTCATCCGGGTAAGAATACCGAAGCATGAGATGATCCGAGGGAGCCATCTTGGCATCCAACGGTGATTCATGGAATTGTGTTTGCTCGCATCCCCCCCAAATTAGGATGGCTACAAGAAGTAGGTACAGCCTGTTCACCTACCAAAGTTAATGGCTTTTGCTATTTATTGCTTGAAAGGATCCAACGTAAGTTGATCAAAGACAGGACTATGACTATTCCCAGCCAGACATACATCCAACCTTGGGGAGGTAGCCAGCCAACGGTTTCCGAATATGCAGCAAGGTCAGAAGAAGGCCCTACCCGAAAATCCTGGATGATATATAGAAGGGCACATAGCCCTAAAAACATAAGTAATTCCCGATCGAAGAAGGTTTTTTCGGCAATCAGCCAAAGGCTAATGGCAAATAGAATCAGTAATCCAGTTGAGTAAAGGGAACCAAACCAAACTATTGAAGTAAAAACCATCACGATGGCTAACCCTTTTAGGGTATATCCGCTAAGTTTCGCTTTTTTTGCTCCAATAAAAACCAACAAATTTCCAAGGATTGCAGATCCGATATAGCCTCCGGCGAGAATGACTCCTCGTGAGCCGCCGGCGGTGACTGTTTTTCCACTGCCATCATTATTGATTATTACATCTAGAACATCGCCTCCTGTGATAACCGCTCCGAGTGCATGACCCAATTCATGCAGAAAGGTAACTAGCCTGGTAATAGGGAAAAGAATAATTCTACCGACCTCGCCTCCATAATATTTCAAGCCAAAGTACGCCGCCAGGATCAACACCAGCCGAAGTAGTATTCCAGAGGGAGTAGGTTTAGCCATATTTAAATATGATGAAAAATAATCAGGTTGCTGTTCCTAGTCGATCATTCAGGGAATTTATTCGACTATTCATCAAAAGCAGAGAAATAATCGATCAATTCGGAAGCTTCCTCAGGTTTTATCCGGCCTGCAAGGACAAGTCTTACCTCTCGCCTTCTTTGTGCAGATTCGAACAATTTTTCTTCTTCCGGATTTTCAGGGATCACACCCGGGACCTTCTGTGGGCGGTGATTTTTTTCATCAACAGCTACAAAAGTAAAATAAGCATGATTTGATTTTCTGCTGTTGTGGCCTTTTATATCCGCCACATGAACTTCGACGAAAGTTTCTACAGAGGTGTTAAAGGCGCGAGTGACCTGAGCGGTCAAAGTGATAACCTCTCCGACCTCGATCCCTTCATGAAAGGAAACATGATCTACTGAAGCTGTTACTACATGGGACTCACAATGTTTCCCAGCGCAAATACCTCCGATGATATCCATCCAGCGCATAAGATTTCCTCCCATCAAATGGTGCAGTGGATTTGTATCATTAGGCATGATCATTTCGGTCATAACAGACCTGGACGTGGAAACAAGTTTGGGTTCCATTTGCATAATTTCTGCAAAGGTAATCACCCAAAATTCATTTTACAGACTTGATCAATTTTTTGACGGAGAGCGGTTGGTAGAAAGGCAATACTTCGATAAAAGGTGAATAACTTCATTCCCATAGGCCAAAGAAAAACCTAGTTCCTTAGCTTTAAACAAATCATTACAGGCTAATTCCATTTCTCCCAAAGCAATGTAGATCTGCGCCCGGTTTTTGAATGCAAAGGAATTTTTTGGCTGGATTAGAATAGATTGGTTGATCTCATCCAGAGCTTCATCATACTTACCCATCCCATATAAGCAGCTTGCCCGGTTTGATAGTAGGAATGCCTGAGGTCCCCGTTTTTGTAAAACCTCATCATAGATCTCAAGGCTGCTATTCAAGTCTCCTTCTTTGAGAAAGGCATAACCCAGGTTTGATAAGGCAACCAGATCATCGGGTCTCATATCAAGGATCTTTTGGATGGTAGATTTCGCGAATTCATATTCACCCAAGTTTATTTGCATGAGAGCAAATTCATTAAGGATGATAGCATTGTCTGAATCATAATCAAGTGCGCGCTCAAGGTCAAGTAGTGCGCCCTCTGTTTCGCCTAGTCGGAATTGACAGGCTCCCCTTCCACCTAAGGCCAGGATTTTATCCTCAATCAGATTCGATGATTTCACCGCCATGTCATAACTAGTCTGGGCATTTGCAAATTCCAGAAACATATAGTGTAGTCGGGCCTTGCCATAATTTGCATCAAAGGAATGTGGGTTTATTGAAAGAACGATCTCAAAATCTTCAAGCGCCTTTTCATAAAACTCTCTGTTTCCCTCGTTCTTTTTATTAAAGATCTCGCTGTTTTCCATTAACAGGAGCTCACCTCTGGCAAGATAAAAATCGATGTTTTCTGGTGCTAGAACGATGGCCTTTGTAAAAGACTGATGCGCTTTTTCAAACTGTTCCAGATCAATGAAGTTGAGCCCGGTTTCGAAATGTTCGAAAGCCGTTTGAGCTAATAGCCAAATAGGCAAAATAAGCCCTAAGACGAATAAGGAAGATCGTTTGCTCATAGTTTTTTGGTCCCTTCTTATTATTAATATAAGCGAAAAAAAACCGAGCGTCAAGACCCTACCTAATCATTACCCCTTTTAGGTTAATAAATGGAATCATTGTAAAATGGGCCTCGTCGAGACTTCCTGGTACGAACACGTACTTCTTGTCGTACATGTATTTGTCGTATTTGAAACTTACCCAATACTCATTTGTCAGGTAGAAAAGATTTGTTGGTATGGGTTCGATCTTCAGGATCTGCAGTGGTCCAATTTCTTCAAAATAGTGTCTCAAAATTGAAGTCTTAACAGTCTCGCCATCTTTCTCTCCATAGCCTCTGGAGTTCACCAACACATTCTGGATAGGTTCATCCTTTAGGTTGATGATATAGCAATCCCAAAGTTCCCCATCACGGGGAACTACTGCAATGGCTAGATCTAATACTTTTAATTGTGGAATATCTTTTTTCATGCTCCTCTAGTCCTCAATATATTTGAATTCAAAAAGATCAGCAATGATCTGCTTCAATTTACTTTTGACCTCCTCCATATCTAAATCCCTTCCTAATTCTTTTGACATACTAGTGACCTCCTTATCAGGGTCCTGAATTCCACAGGGAATGATGTGATCGAAAAAATCCAGGTTGGTATTTACATTCAAAGCAAAACCGTGCAAGGTAACCCACCGACTTAAGTGAACACCAATGGCACAGATTTTCCTTTTTGATTTCCCGTCCTTCGGACTCAGCCAAACTCCTGTAAACCCCTCTTCTCTTCCAGCCTCAATTCCATAGGATGCCAGTAACCGAATAATCGCCTCCTCGATCATACGGACATATTTGTGCACATCTGTAAAAAAATAGTCCAGGTCAAAGATGGGATAGCCAACGATCTGTCCCGGGCCATGATAAGTGATGTCCCCTCCCCGATTGATCTTAAAATATTCGACTTGGTGTTTTTCTCTTTCCGATTCAGCTAATAACAGATTATCCTCCGACCCGGACTTCCCAAGCGTATAGACATGAGGATGAGAGCAGAAGATCAGGCTGTGGATGGCTTCCTTCCGTTCTTGCTCAGTTAGGTCCCGATTGGCCCTTTTCAGGCTGATCAATCCTTGCTGGATCTCAGTTTGTCTCTCCCAGGCCTGGGAATAGGGAATATTTCCCCAGTCCAGAAACCGGACCTTTCGTGTGGTATTTGAATCTGATAAATCCATAATTATACTCCCCATTAACAATTTTACCCAGGGAAAAGGTTTTCTGGCCACAAATTTATCCTATTCATCGATCTAACCTTGGGTAAGCGGATTAGATCATTACTTTTGCGAAAAAAAAATGCAGCGATTATTATTATTTGCCTTGGTAATCAGTTTTATCTCCTGCCAGAGCAAACCTCAAAGCGAAAATCCCGGTGAACCGGCTGCTGATAAGGATTCCCTGTCCTACTCTCAGGAAAAGCATTTATTGAATTTAAAGCAATTAACCTTTGGCGGAGACAATGCCGAGGCATATTTCAGTTTTGATGACTCCCAACTTGTCTTTCAGGCAACCAACAAGGAATGGGGCGTAAATTGCGACCAGATCTATACAATGCCCTTATCCGGTCATGGAGATGAAAAACCTCCATTATTGAGCACCGGACTAGGAAGAACTACTTGTTCCTTTTTTATGCCTGGCGACCGTGCTATACTTTATGCAAGTACCCATGAGGGAAATGAGGAATGTCCGGAAACTCCGAGAAGTGTCGATGGGAAGTATGTTTGGCCAATCTATTCCGATTTTGATATTTATGTAGCTGACCTGCGGGGACAGATCCTCAAGAAGTTGACGGATCGACCAGGGTATGATGCCGAGGCTACGGTTTCTCCGGATGGCAAAACAATTGTTTTTACCTCTACCCGCTCCGGAGACCTGGAGTTGTACACGATGAATATCGATGGAACAAACGTGAACCAGGTAACAGATGAACTAGGTTATGATGGTGGAGCCTTTTTTAGTCCTGATGGAACCAAGTTGGTGTTTCGGGCTTCAAGGCCTAAAACAGAGGAAGCCGTTCAATCCTACAAATCCTTATTGGCTCAGAATGTTGTCCAACCATCTGATATGGAAATTTTCATTTGTGATGTAGATGGATCCAATATGAAGCAAGTCACTAATTTAGGAGGAGCAAATTGGGCCCCGTACTATCATCCTTCTGGTGAAAAGATCATTTTTGCAACTAACCACCATACTCAAAGCGGTAGACAATTCAACTTGTTTATGATCAATGAGGATGGATCAGGCCTGGAGCAGATCACTTTTGACCCAACTTTCGATGCCTTCCCTATGTTTAGCAGGGACGGGAAGAAATTGGTTTTTTCCTCAAACAGAAATAACGGAGGTACAAGGG
>JABDJM010000044.1 GCA_013002475.1 Saprospiraceae bacterium
GACAAGTACCGGAGAGGAGGTTTCCACTTTAGAGGTGAAGAAGATCCTCACTGACATTATTGATGCAGAGCATAAGCGTAAGCCCTATTCAGATGAAAAGCTGAAGAATCTGCTTCGAGACAAAGGCTACAACATTGCTCGTCGAACGGTTGCTAAGTATCGGGAGCAATTAAATATTCCTGTTGCCAGACTTAGAAAAGAACTATAATCTAAAACGAACCAATTAAGACACGTATAAAAAGAAAAGGCCATCCTCGCGAATGGCCTTTTCTTTTTCACATTATTATTAGTTCAGTATGATTATGAAGCTTTTGCCAGACGTTTTTTACGCTTCTTAGGCTTCCTTTTGTTGTTATCCAAATAGGCTTTACATCCCGGAGATTGTAAATGGTTATACATGATCTCTTTCGCTCTGAACAATTGTGCCTTAACAGTTCCTAGAGGGATATTAAGTTCAGTGGCAATTTCCTCGTAGCTCAACTCTTCGAAGAACCTTAGTTCGATCATCAGGCGATACTTCAAGCTCAGTTTATTCATTACCGATCGCATAAGTTCAAGGCGTTGGCTTCTTATGAAGCTTTGCTCAGGATCGAGGGTCGGGCTAACTATATTGCTGGAGAAATTGTGATCGCCTCCTGGTTCGATAGGATCATCGATGCTAAGCATTTTCAATCGCTTCTTCCGGATATGGTCGATACAATTGTTGATGGCAATTTTAAATAGCCAGGTTGAAAATGCGTACCGTGGCTCATAGCTGTGCAATTTGGCAAATGCTTTTCCAAATGCTTCCAGCGTCAAATCATCCGAGTCATCCCGGTTCTTTACCATCTTATACATCATGTGGTAAATGGAATTTCTGTACCGGTCCATTAATACGGCATAGGCTTTTTGGTCGCCTTTGATTGCTTTCTGTACGAAATTGTAATCGTCTTGAGCTCTGGCAGATAACTTGTGTGCGGGTGATTGTGTTTTTAATTCCATCGTTCTGTTTTTCTAAAGATTTTTGCGAGAAAGAACAACGGGTAGTACAAGAGGTAAGCAACATCCAGGATAGGAATCCATTTCCAAATATCCCTGGCGTGGAGCCTGGGATAGAGGGGACGGCAAACGAACATGATAACCATCATTCTTGCCATGTAAGTCAAAATCACAAAAATCATGCTAGAGTTAAGGAGCATGATTCCCCCCAGATAGTGATAGAAGTGGCTAAAGGCTAACGCGCCAAGCACTCTTTTGTGCTTACCAAGGTAATTTTCTCCTGTAGTTAAGTGCCTGGTTTTCTGCTTAATGTAGGCACTACAGGTTGTTTTTGGTGTTGAGACTGTGAAGGTGTCCGGATCAATGATTATGGCAGTGTTGCTACTATTAGCCGCTGCGTTCACAAACAGATCATCATCACCGGAGGCTATATGCTCGTGAGCTTTAAAGCCTCCCACACGCTCAAAAAGTGATTTTTTGTAGATCAGGTTTCGACCAACTCCCATATAAGGCATGCCCGCCAGGGCGAAACTCAAATATTGGATGGCAGTCAAAACCGTCTCAAATCGAATAAAAAGGTTTAGGGAACCAGATCGGCGTTCATATGGGCTATACCCGAAACCGATCTCCACATCTCCTCGAATTGTCTCTTGCATCTTTTGAATCCAATCGTCTGTCAAAGGACAACAGTCAGCATCGGTCAAAAGGAGTAATTCGTTTTTCGATTTTTCAATTCCCTTGGACAGTGCGAACTTTTTTCCCACTGTTGTTTTGTCCTCATTTTCAAGGGTAACTATGCGCAAGATAGAAGCGGACTTTTGATTATCCAAAAGCACTTTTTGTGTCTGGTCGGTGGATCCGTCATTAACGACAATTACCTCAAAGGAGTGGTAGTTTTGATTTAGAATACGGGGAAGGTTTTTTTTGAGATTTTCCTCCTCATTGCGTGCACAGATGATCACAGACACCGGTGGACCCTTTGTTTCCGTGCCTTTTGGTGCCTTGTACCAGGCCAAAGGAGCCACCTTGACCCACCAGAAATATATCTGGTAAGCGGTTGCTAAAAGAAAAAGAACGGTAAGAACGGTGGTGATCATGGTATACGGGAGGAAAAGTCCTGCCTAGCTATAGGTTCTGTATTTCTTCCTTCAATAATAGATAATTTGCCAGTGCTTCCCTTGCTTCCTTCGAAGCTCTCAATCTTGCCCGAAAGCGACCCCT
The DNA here is from genome assembly GCA_013002475.1 of Saprospiraceae bacterium. GTDB lineage: Bacteria > Bacteroidota > Bacteroidia > Chitinophagales > Saprospiraceae > JABDJM01. The sequence goes on from JABDJM010000044.1 coordinate 2,200, forward strand.
GTTCCATTGTGAGATAAGATTCCTTAAGCCATACCAAGAGATAATGCCAAGAATAAGGTAAGCAAGCCATGTTAATGGCCACCAGTAGCCCACATCAATCCATCGGCTGAGTACAACATTGTTGATCCTGTAGAATATCGGGAAGAAGATCAATCCAGCAAGGACGTAAACCGATGAAGTGTATCCATCATAAAGTTTTAATGCTCTTTTGACCAACCAAACTATTAAGGTAGGAGCCAGGTTGAAGATGATGCCTAATGGAGTTAACATCAGGCCTAGCAATTGCTTCAAACCGAATTGTGTGAAGGAGCCAAGGGCTTCGATCTTGATGCTTGATTCAGAAAGAAAGTCTTCCAGAGCATTGATCTTCGTTTGGAAGAATTCCGAAGGTCCTTTCCTAAGCCAGGCGGCTAGTTTTTTTGATCTCTTCAGGTGAGCACCTGCATTTAGCGGATATTCCTGAGCGAGGATCTCTTCCAGCAAACGAAATTGTTGATCTTGTTTTACGCCTTCTGTTATCACCATTCGTTCTGCCAATTGGCTGTTTAATACTCCGGTTAGAAGGCTGACGGTCCTTCGGTGATCCTTGTTGTTTTCATTTTCATATTCTTTCAATAGGATAGGCTCACCTACTTCAAGTATTTGTCGGGCTCTGAATCGCTGAGCATCCTCATAATAAATACCCACTGGAATGATCTGCAAGCCTAAGGAAAAGTCATTCCGTTCTTCAGTACCTAAGGCAATCCTGGCCGTTCCTGTCCGTAAAGGTTTCAGGTCATGTTCCTGTGTGCTGATACCCTCGGCGGCGATGTAAAGACAACCTCCCTCTTTCAAAAAACTATAAGCCCTTTGAAAGCTTTCCTGATTATTGATCTTTCGTTTTGTCTTGTCCTTTTGCCGCGCTACTGGAATGCAATAGAAGGTGTTAAAAAACCAATTGGTAAACCTGCTTTCAAATAAACTTGCATTCGCAAGGAAATGCACAAATCGGTTTGCCCTACAAGCCACGTTCAAAGGATCCAGCATCGTGCTGGGATGATTGGAGATGATGATGGCTGGGCCCTTTAGTTTCAACCGCTCACGATTTAAGATATGGACCTTTCCGTAAAAGACTCTTACCACAAAAAGAACGATTCCTTTTAACAGGAGATATATCAATCGCAGAAGAACCGGGATCTTAGGCTGGCTCATACCGTGAAATTCATGAGATACTGCCGGACGGTGTTATCAAAAAGATTTCCATCCTCATCATGAAATACAACCTGGATAGGAAGTACAAAAATGGGAAGTTGGTTTTCAAGGATGAAATCCGAATGGATTTGAAGTCGCATGGCATCCTTTTCTGTTGTAATTATGATCTTTTGGGAACCATCCATTTTATCGAATCTCCTTTTGAGATTACTGAGATCGTACTTGTCAAAATAATGGTGGTCCTCGTACTCCAGAGTTTCCACTGACTCACAGGCTTCATTCAAATATTTAATAAGGTAGTCTGTGTTGGCAATTGCACAGATTAATAAGACCTCCAAATTCCTGAGATCCGGTATTTTGATATCGGGGCGGAACAAATGATACGCCTGGAAATAGTTGTAATAAGAGAAGAAGACCTTTTGGTGAGGTCTCGGCTTTAGATTTTTCAGAAACTTTGATCGTTCAGTTTGAGGAAGAACCGGAGGGCATTTAGATACAACGATCAGATCTGCCCGGTCCGCGGCCCTTTGGTTTTCTCTCAACCGTCCGGAGGGAAGCAACCAATCCTTTGTATAGGGGCGATCAAATTCTGTTAGCAGAATATTTAATCCGGGTTTGATTGCCCTGTGTTGAAAAGCATCATCAAGCAAGACACATTGAATTTGAGGATAGTCTGCGATCATTTTTGGAATGGCAAATGTCCGACTTTCACTAACTACAACTAATACGTCAGGATATTTTCTCTTAAACTGCAGCGGTTCATCCCCGGCTTGAAGAGCATCATCGTTCAATCGTACTTCACGATAGCCTTTCGTTTTGCGTTGATATCCCCGGCTGAGGATACCCAGATTTATATACTCTCTTAGCAGGCTGGTCAGGTATTCGATATGTGGAGATTTTCCGGCACCTCCGACGGAAAGGTTTCCCACAGAAATGGTCGGGACATCAAATTCAACGGCCTTTAATACGCCGGTGCGGTAGAAAAGATCTCTAAGACCAACGCCGATTCCGTACAGGAAGGCAAATGGAGAAAGCAATAATCTTACGAGGAACTGCTGGATCATTAGGTGCTCACAAATGTAGTCCAAAAATGACCACAGGCGAAAAATTGATCACTATATTGAGCTGAGAAGGTTTGCGCATGAAAGCAATGATTTTGGCCGCGGGCAAGGGGACCCGTTTACGCCCTCTGACAAATTATCACCCAAAAGCTCTAATAAAGGCGGGTGACTATCCACTACTGGAAATAGTGATTTCACAACTTATTCACTACGGTGTAGATGAGGTCGTGATTAATTTGCATCATTTTGGAGAGCAGATCAGGCAATTCCTTGAGAAGAAGAACAACTTTGGAATTACTATTCACTTGTCGGATGAGCAGGACCTTTTATTGGATACGGGCGGGGCTCTTAAAAGGGCCAGACCCTTTTTGGAAGGCGATGACCCTTTTATACTTTGCAATACAGATATATTGACGGATACAAATATCCGGGCCCTGCATGATTTTCATAATCAATCCGGGTCGATCGCCAGCCTGGCTGTGAGGAGTCGGGACACTTCTCGTTATCTGTTAGCAAATGAGGAAATGAAACTGGCCGGTTGGTGTAATGTGAAAGACCATATTATAAAAACCTGCAAAACAGGTCCAGGGAATTTGGAGATGTTAGCCTTCTCGGGAATTCATATCATCAGCCCGAAAATCTTTTCCTTTATGCCGCCTCAGGATGTTTTCTCTATTATTGATGTGTATTTACAGATTGCAAGAGAGCATGATATCAATTTAATCCGCCATGATGAAGATCAGTGGATGGATGTAGGAACGCCTGAAAAGTTGAGCAGGGCAATTCCGCTTGTAGAGTCCTTAATGTCAAAAACTGAAGTCCAGAATTCATGAAAAGAGTACCAAAAGGGACCTTTATAAATGCATTGACCATCCTGGTGGGAGGGTTGATCGGGCTTATGCTCCAGCAGGTATTACCTGAAAAAATTCAGATCATTACTCTCCAGGCAGTTGGATTGGCCATCCTTGTAATAGCTATCCAGATGAGCCTAAAACTTCCCGAGGAGCTTTGGATCCCATTCATCTTTTCCCTGGTAATTGGTGCTATCATTGGCGAAGGTTTAAACATCAAGGCTTTTTTAGATAGTTGGGAGGCAGGTATTAAGGACGGATTTCAAATAGGTGAAAAGAGGTTTTCGGAAGGTCTTTTGGCCGCCTTTGTATTCTTTTGTGCGAGCCCGATAACCATCGTTGGAGCTATTGAAGAGGGAATAAATAATAAGAGAGAGCTGCTCCTTGTCAAATCTGTACTAGAC
>JABDJM010000084.1 GCA_013002475.1 Saprospiraceae bacterium
ATGCTGGACCATGCCTAAGCAAAAGACACTCACCAAATCTGAAGCACTTGCTAAGCTCATGAAATATTGTGCTTATCAGGATCGCTGCCACCGGGAGGTGCGGACGAAGCTCCTCTCCCTGGAGATCTATGGTGATGAACTGGAAGAGATCATGGCTCAGCTGATCCAGGAAAACTTCCTGAACGAAGAGCGGTTTGCCAGAAGTTTTGCCAGGGGAAAATTCAGGAACAAAGGTTGGGGCAGAATGAAGATCAAAAGAGAATTAACGAGCCGTGATATTTCTGATTACTGTATCCGCAAAGGAATGGGGGAAATCGAGGATGAAGAATACCTACAAAAACTAAGGACGATCCTTGAGAAAAAATCGGTCGCCCTTGAGGAAAAGAATCTTTTTGAAAAAAAGCAAAAGCTGGTAAACTTTGCCCTTAGACGCGGCTTTGAAAGTGAGCACATTTGGAAGATCCTGGATGAGCTAATCCCGCGATCATAACAACTCCTGAAGCTTAGCCTGGTACCTCGAGAATTCTCTTAGTATTTCATGTCTCCCTGCATCCACTAGAGTGTAACTGTCTTTTGCCCTAAGGAATTCCTTTAGATAGACTGACAGGTGAAAGTTGACTTCAAAATCACGTGTTCCATGGATTATGTGAACAGGAGCCTCAATCCCAAGAGCTAATTGGTCCCTAATGGAAAAATCCACCCGGCTTTTTAAAGGTTGCCAGATCCACGGATACTGCTTTTTAAACAAATGATCCAGATCATTAAAAGGTGCTTCAAGGATAAGCATGTCGGCGGTGACCTGGTTCGCAAGGTTGGCGGCAACCACCCCACCCATGTATTTTCCATAAAGCAGGATATCCTCAGAAGGATATTTCTCATTTATCCAATCATAAATCTTTTGAGCATCAGAAAATAGCTCTGCTTCTGAAACATCTCCGGCACTTTTTCCAAAGCCCCGATAATCGTAGACCCAAAAGTCATAGCCTCGGGCAGTGAAGTCTTTGTGAAGGTGTCCCCAACGCTGGATGTTGTCCTGAAAAGGGTGGAAATAAATGATAGCCCCTTTGCGATTTTTGCTCGTGGGAAATTTCAAGGCATTGATATCAGTTTTAGGGTCCACAGAAATGAAGAATTCCTCAGGAACCTTATCAAATTGAAATGTGAAGTCCTTTTTTAAGTCAAGCGGTCGAAAAACCAATCCTGGTTGGATAGTATAAAAAATCAGCATTACCGATAGATAAAGTAAGGCCAGCATGCTAATTCGGAACAGGCTCTTTTTCCAGGACATATGTTAACTAAAGACGATGATGAAAATATTCGGTGAATTTATGGATGAGCTGATATATTTGCACCATGCAAAAATACCTTTCCATTCTTTTTCTGCTTGTTTCCATAAGCTTATCCGCTCAGGATTTCTCACTGGGGGTTCGAATAGGATTAAACTTCAATCAATTTATCTCACCCTCCGAGCTCAGTATGTCCGGCGCCGACCTGGAGAGCTATGACTTCAGTACCGGGTTTTTAATAGGAGCTACTGGTGAAGTTGAAATAACTGATCTTTTTGGTTTGAGAGCAGAACTTCTGTACACCCAAAAAGGTGGTAAGCGGAAATATGATGGACAAGGGGTCCAAATTTTTAACCCCGGTACATCGGACGCAGTTTTGGCCGTGGGTGATCGATTTTCTTTAGTGCGGGTTACAAATTCCTACATGCAGATTCCCCTTTTGGCTTATGTACAGCCTATTCGCCAGATCAAGATCTTTGGCGGGGTTTCGGCAGGGTTACTTATCGGATCTTATGGGACCGGGGAAATGAAATTTACAGGAGTTTCCAACAACAATTCAACCCCAATAGAATTTACGAGTAACGTCGATCATAATTATTTGAAGGATGAGGGTTTCAATGATATTAATCCTGATTCTTTTGAGGACCCATTCATGTTTTTTGCGGACGGTTCGCAGATAACCGTTCCTAGGGACATTGGTGCCTATTATCTTGATTTTGCAGAAAAGGGCGACCCATATTTCAATCGTATTGACCTGGGCTTAATGGCTGGTGCAGGATTTTATCTTAACTCCTCTTTGTACCTGAGCTTAATGGCTGATATTGGTTTGACAGATTCGTCCAACCAGGATTACGATCTTTCCTTCTCCAGTTCAAATGGGGATAGCCAAATATTCCAGGATGATTCTGACAGGCAATTTTCCTTGCAAGCGAGTTTGGGGTTTCAGTTTTAATCCCGAACCAACCACTTTTCGTTTCGCCACTCAAATGCAGTGACTGTTCTTTCTGTGGTTAGGTATAAGTAGAAAACTTTATTGCCTTCCCCCTGGAACTCGATCTGATACTTTTCCTCTCCGGGTTTTGCATTTTCATCTTCTCTTTCTGCCCACTTTTTTACTGGAAAAGAAAGCCTGTGCAGAGTGCTGGTCCCATCCTTGTATTCTTCTCTAAAAGTCAGGTCTATGGAATAACGCTGTTCTATTTTGACTTTTGCATTCTTCCGTTTCTCGTTTTTCACCTCCTTAACCTTGGCAATAACTTCCTCGACCTCCTTATCTACTTTCTCTTTAGAAGCCACTGGAGCTGTAGGCACAGGCTCAGGCTTAGGCTCTTCTTTTTCCTCGCCGCTTGTTGAGAAAAAAGGCGATCCTGTTGTGTTTTCTTCTTTGGGCTTGGGACTTGAGAAGAAGGGAGAACCTGAGTCAGCTTCTTCTTTTGGTTTTGGTGAGGAAAAAAACGGAGAATTATTTTCTGTTGATTCTTCTATTTCAGGAGCTGATTCCATCGGCTTCTCATTTTTCTCCTCAGATATTTCAGCCACTGTTTCTTTCTTTTCGATAACAGGCTGGTTTGATTTGCTGGCGATAGAAATTTCTTCCGTTTTGCCTTTTACAATTTCCTTGTATTTAAAAACTACCCGCACACTATCGCCAGGATTGAACTTTTCCTGGATCTTACTGTCCTGGTAAATCTTAAAAAAGGGTCTGATCGTTTTTCCCCAAACATCCTCAGGAGAATCGATCGCTAATTCACCCCAATCTGTATAGTATGATTTTACTTTTGCGCGGCTTTCCTTAGTCATCTCAGGAAGAACAAAAATGATCTCGGGTTCATCATGATCCTTTTTAAAGATCAGCGCATCAACAAAGGCCCCTTTTGTAAGAATGACCTTCAAAGTTCCTTTACTAGCAGGGTTTCGGGGGTTCATTAGGACAAGCTGATATCCATACTGAGGAGAATCAATGCTGTTGATATTGTAAACTCCTTCGATTCCTTCTCCTTTTACATAAAGGTTCTTGCCGGTAATTCCGAAGGTCACCTCCCCGGCTTTCAAGGTCTTTTTTGATTCCCTGGGGATTTCCATTACCCTTGGCACAAACTGATAGCCTACCAGGTCCTCTGGACTGAAAAATCGACGGTCAGAAAAGTACGTGTATTCGCTTTGTGCAAAAACAGTGAAGCTCGTTGCACAAAGGAGGATGATCCAAAGGTGTTTCATGAGTTTAAATTTTATCGCGAACCATCTGAAGGATCTCCCCTTCCATTTGATCCGCTAGTGCAATCATCTTTTGTCCTTCATTGAGGACTTTTTGCACATAATCTTTGTCTTTGAGGCCAGGAGCATTGATCTGCACATTCAGAAAAGCTCCGTGGACCGCAGCCCTGGCGCATAAGGCACCGACTCCGGCATCTGAGGCCGAGTTGGGGTTTCCAATGTCCGCCATGGCCCGGATGACTTCGAAGGAATCAAGGCTTTCTTTCATCACTTCCAAGGGCACCTCAATGGCTACCCTTGTCGCATCCTGGATGGCCTGACTTCGGTCCTTCTTTTCCTGGTCCGAAGATTTTGGCAACCTGAAGGCCGCCATGATCCCGTTGAAGGCTTGGGTGTCTTCATCCACAAGAGCCAAGAGTTTTTGCTTAGAGGCCTGCCCTTTGGCGGCCCAGTTTCCAAATTCTTCCCAGCGCTCATCCCAGTCCCTCTTATGGCTGGACAGGTTGGCCACCATCGTGGCAAGCGCAGCGCCCAATGCTCCTACATAAGCCGAGATCGACCCGCCCCCTGGGGCAGGACTCTCACTGGCCGTTTCATTGGCAAACGCACTTAGATCCATGTCCAATAATGGTGCCGCACCGTTCTGTTTCATACGATATTCGATGATCTTTTGCTGAGGGTCAAAGGGTCCTAGTTCGTCCAATCCCAGAGATTTAACGGCAATTTTTATCAGTTCCGCCTCTGAAACCCCTACAGAACGTCTCTGTTTTCGCAAAAAATACCTTCCTGCCTCCAGCATCACCTCCAGGGGCACCAAGCCTACCAACTCCGATCCGGTGACCCGCAATCCACGCTTATTCGCAGATTGGTAACAGGCTTCGTAGGCTTCATGCAGGGTAGTTTCGCGTATATTGGTCAGATTCATGGATATCTGAGCAACCCCATACTCCTCAATAAACCAGCCTATCCCTTTGACCGATTTGCACATTCCCGGCTGCCGAAGGGGCTCGCCGTTTGCATCCGTCAGGATCTTGCCTGAAAGTTTCTCGCCCTCTCTTTTTAATCGCCCCTTCTCACGCACATCAAATGCAACAGAGTTAGCCCTTCGCACAGAAGTGGTATTCAAGTTCACATTATAGGCAATCAAGAAGTCTCTTGCCCCAACGGCCGTAACTCCGGCGAAGTTGTTCAATTTGGTCGGGCCATAATCTGGTTTCCATTCTTCCTGCTGAACCTTTGACTCCATCTTTTCATACTCACCGGCTCTAATGGTTGCCAGGTTTTTTCTGGTCGTGGATGTGGCAGCAAACTCATATAAGAAGATGGGAATATCCAACTCCTCTCCTGCTCTCTTTGCCAACTTATGTGCCCATTGCACGGTTTCGTCCATAGTGATATTGGCGATCGGAATTAAGGGGCAAACATCGGTGGCTCCCATGCGGGGATGCTCTCCCTGATGTTTGGACATATCGATGAGCTCAGCAGCTTTTTGCATAGCCGCGAAAGCGGCGTTGATGACAGGCTGAGGTTCGCCAACAAAGGTGACCACAGTCCGGTTGGTTGCAGCACCGGGATCGACATCCAAAAGCTGAACACCTTCAACTGCCTCGATCACATCGGTAATTTGTTTGATAATGGACAGGTCCCTTCCTTCAGAAAAATTGGGAACGCATTCCAGGATTTGGCGAGCCATAATTTTT
>JABDJM010000087.1 GCA_013002475.1 Saprospiraceae bacterium
ACATAATTCAGCCTTTCCCCTTCAAACCATTTGGTATCAGGCATTGGATCCACTGAAAAAGCCTTTTCAGGGACCGATTCACTGATCTCAAAAAACTCCCAGATGGCCTTCCAAAAATCATCCAGATTCTCACAGGACCAGCGATGAAGATCCGCGTAGTCAGCGGCCTCAAAGCCCTTTTTCTGGGCAATAAACTTCTTGAAGCGATGCAAATTCGAGCTGAGGATCTGGTCCTCAGAAGCCCTCCAAAGCTGGCTTTTGTGGTTGTGGATAGGCATGCGACGAAAGTAGGAAGGGTTTTTGCTTTATCCAAGAAGACCCTGAGCTAAGCCACGCCCCCAATAGAATACGCCTGTATAACACCCATTTTGCTTTTAAAGACCATTGGCTTTCAATCATGTATCTATTATTTACGGCGCTCATATTTACCTCCATTGTTTCTACCCTGTTTGTAGCTATTCGCTTGCTCAGGCTTGAAAGCAAAAATATTGTCTATCAACTTGCCATCGGAGGGGCATTAAGTACTGCAGGCTTAGCTTTCCTGGAATTTCAGACCCTTCAGATCCAAGAGGAGTCCACCATGGAAATTCTTGGACAGGCCTATTCATTTGTAGCTTCTATAGCCCTGTTTTTCGGCATTAGTTCAGTTTTCAAATTTTTGGAACCTTTCAAGGGTACCCGTTGGGAGGAACTCGGCAAATACACCTATGTACTGGCGTTTTTACCGATTGTCTTTTTTGCCTACATGTTCATGGTGCAACATGTGAATCTATCGGATCAGTTTATCTATAAAAATGGAGTTTGGTTTTATTCCCTCGGAAATGTAAGCTTAACTTCCATCATATATTTTGCCTATTTCTTTCTTGGAGTTGCTGTTATGGTTTATACCTTTTGGTGGAAGTACCGAACCTTACCGGATGGCAGAAGCATGCTGGACAAAAAGATCGTTCTGGCCCTGATGACGATCGTGCCAATGCTGGGAATGTTTTACTTTTTATTTTATGCAAGAACTGCACAGGTACCCTATTTGGGGTCCCTGCCCATCGGTATTTGCGTAATGACATTATCCTGGACTTTTTCTGATTTCAATCTGTTTCAGGTCAATTCCAGAATGGCTCACCAAATGATCCTGAATACCATGAGCAACCTCATGTTGATCACCGATCATGAATTCCGGATCGTGGAAACCAACCTTGAAGTACAAAAGATCTTAGATTCCTCCGAAAAAGAACTATCAGGAACAGAACTACAGGATGTCATAAAAAGCTTTAATGTCTCTGGTTGGAAAAAGATTGCAAGGAACATTCAAAAGGATAAAAGTCTCAAGCATACCGGACAATGTCACTTGCTTGTAGATGGGGAGGAAAAACATTTTTCTCTTTCAATCTCACCGATCCTAAATCAACGACAGACGATCACGGGTTACCTGATGTTAGGTTTGGATGTTACCGAGGAAAAACAGCGAGAACTGGAGATCATTGAACAATCCCGGAAACTTAAAAAGTCCAATCTGGAGTTGGAAAGATTTGCCTACATCGCTTCTCATGATCTGAAAACACCTTTGCGAAATGTGGTGAGTTTTCTTGATCTTATTGAAAGGCGCATTGTGAAATATGATGATAAAGAACTGAAGGATTTCACTCAAATAGCGAGGAAGGGGGCTTCTCAAATGTATCACCTAATTCAGGATATCCTCGAATTCTCTCGGCTGAATGTGGCGAAAAAGGAAATGTCTGATGTGGATCTTAACGAGACCATGATGAATATTTGCCTTAATCTTCGGACCCGTTTTAAGGAAAAAGATGCGAACATAATGGTGTCTGAAATGCCGGTCATCAAAGCTGAAAAAAATCATATGCTCCAACTGTTTACCAATCTAGTGGACAATGGGATCAAATACAATGATCATCCTGATCCAAAGGTTACGGTTAATCATCGGATAGATAATGACCGTCATGTATTCGCGATTTCAGATAACGGGATCGGAATAGATGAGAAATATTATACGCAGATCTTTCAGTTGTTCAATCGGCTGCATACGAATACTGATTATGAAGGCTCCGGAATCGGTCTTTCTATTTGTAAAAAGATTCTTGACTACTACAAAGGAGAGATCTGGTGCGAATCAAAGCCCAATGAGGGAACTACCTTCTTCTTTACTCTTTCCCTGAATTAAAATATATTCGATCCATGAATCAGGTTTTTTTCAGAGGCAAGTGGCAGCCTGAGCAATTCGTTTCAATTCCTATTACCAATCGTTCCTTTCGTTATGGTGATGGTCTATTTGAATCCTTTCGTCTTGTTAATGGACATTGGGTTTTCAAAAAGTATCATTGGGAAAGGTTTATAGATGGCTGTGAGGCACTGAAATATGAAGTCCCTTCTAAGGCCTGCACAGATATTCAAAAGGCGCTCGCAATTCTGGATTCGAATAAGAATTTCCGTATACGATTACAAGCCTGGAGAAAGGGTAAAGGAAAATATACTCCTCAATCCAATGAGATTGAATGGCTACTCGAAGCACATGAAAAGAAAAAGGGATCCTGGTCCTTATCGAAGAAAGGGCTAAAAATAGATTTTGCCCGCCGGGGGATTCCCAAGCACAGCCTGACACCATTTAAAACCAGCAATGCTTTGGATTATGTATTGGGTTCCCTTGAAAGAAAGAAGCGTAACCTGGATGATCTATTATTTTGCAATGAGGACGGGGACATAGTGGAAGGATGCCATAGCAATGTATTTTGTTTGATCGATGGAAAACTGCTCACCCCCACTCTGAAATCAGGATGCCTGAATGGAATTATCAGAAGAGTATTGCTGAATGAGAACAGTGATCAATTAAAGATCCGCGAGAAGCGCTTGCGCCGCAAACACATCCTTTCAGCAGATGAGATCTGGATGACCAACAGTATTCAGGGTATCATGTGGGTGAAGAAACTGGGAAAAAGAAAGTATGGCAATGAGCTGGCAAAGAAGTGGGTGAAGAAGTTGAATACACTCTCCAAAGATTAAAGGGTTCAAATTGGTTCCGGGTTCCCGGTTCCAGGTCCCAGGACAAAATTATCCAAGACTGCGTTGACACAAAAGATACTTTACCTGTCACCCGTGACCCGTGACCCGTGACCTGTGACCTGTGACCTGTGACCTTTTTCCCTATCTTCGTTCCTAACAAAACGTTTTTCCTTTGCTCAAAAAAGTCCTGATCGCAAACCGCGGTGAAATAGCTATTCGGATCCTCCGCAGCCTGAAAAGTTCTGGCATTAAGTCGGTCGCCGTTTACTCTAGTGCTGACGCAAATGCTCCCCATGTTTTGGAAGCTGATGAAGCCGTAATGATCGGCCCCGGACCTTCCGCTGAATCCTACCTTCTCGGAGAAAAGATCATCCAGGAGGCGAAGCGCTTAGGTGTTGATGGGATTCATCCCGGCTACGGATTTCTTTCTGAGAATGCAGCCTTTTGTGAGGCCGTCACTGAGGCTGGAATGAAGTTTATTGGTCCGAGCCCTCATGCAATCCGAATCATGGGTAGTAAACTGGACGCCAAGGCGGCCGTGAAGGATTATGACATCCCCATGGTTCCCGGGCTCGATCGTCCGGTTGTCGATGCTGAAGAGGCAACTCAGGTCGCAAAGAAAATTGGATATCCTGTCCTGATCAAAGCCTCTGCGGGGGGTGGCGGTAAGGGCATGAG
>JABDJM010000101.1 GCA_013002475.1 Saprospiraceae bacterium
TAAAATGGGAGGAAGTATCAAGGATGGGAACACTGGCCTTTGATCATAATCAAATTTTGAATGCCTGTCTTGAAAGGTTAAAAGAGAATCTAAGAACCCGACCCGTGGGATTTGAATTACTCCCCAGGAAGTTTACGCTTACGGAGTTGCAGCATCTTTATGAGGCTATTTTGAATACGCAGTTGGATAAGAGGAATTTTCGTAAAAAAATCCTTTCGATGAATTTGCTCGAGGACCTAAATGAAATGCAGGAGGGCGTTGCTCACAGACCAGCAAGATTGTACCAATTTGACCGTAAGAGATATCAGGAACTGTTGTCTAAGGGAATTAGCTTTGAGATCTGATCAATTACAAGGGAAAAATTCTCCCTGGGTACTATACAGGCCTAATTCGCCATTTAGAGTGCAATAGTTTTCGAAAACCCATTCTTCCAGAACAGAGATTTCACCTTCATACCGTATTCCAAAACCTGTGAATTGATCGGTACGGTTGCCTTCATTCTTAATGATCTTAACCTGACCGTTATCAACCGAGAAAGAGCCAAAGAAGCCGTTATTCTCAAGCGGAGTTCCGAAGCCTTCAAGCCCGTCAATAAAGTCTTTAGCAAAATCATCGTAGTGTCCGGATTCGCTGAGATAATATCCCCAGACAGTATTAGATGGGATAATGGTCGTTCTGTTATTATCTACTTGCATCCAACCTTCAGTTGGAAAATTCAGATCCAGATATAGACTACTCAGATCCAGAGAACCACTTTCATGTAGCTCACCGAGGAGGGTGAGATCAAGGTCATAACTTTCTGCGGTTAGATTTCCCAGATCCACCACCTTGGCGGCTTTGGAAATGCCTTCCTTGCACAGCTCTCCGGAGGGGAGCTTTAGGCCTAGTATATTGATTTGGATCCTGTTGCCCTGGATTTGGGATTCAACTTCCAATTCAAAGTTAGTGCAGTTATATTCTTCGATGGTCTCAAAGTACAGATTGAGATGTCTAGTTCCATCCTCCTGGAAGGATTCGAATATATAGGCCCGGATCTGATCGGACAAGCCCAAAGAGGATAGGTCCGCATCCGAAAGGTCATCGGTTCCGCAGCCTAAGGCAAGCAGACAAATTCCAGAAAAAAGTAATATAAATCGTTTGATCATCTCCTCAGTTAAATCTATAATAACCAACGTTAAGACTCGGATTTTGCTGCCAAATAATCCCAAAATCCTCCCAAAAAGATCAGATATCGATCATTTGTTGCCGATTGGGTATAAACCGGGGTAACAAATCGCGCAATTACGGCAATAATTGTTGTTTTGGATGGTTAATTTATAGTCTACCCATTTTTCAGTATTTATTTGGAAAGAGGGATAGCTGCTTGCATTTCTAATTAAATACAAAGACATTATAGATATAGAGTTTACGTAATTGTACTCGATTTAAGTTTCATGCACAAGTTCGGCCAGTTAGTCCCATGACGTACTGGCCACTTTTTTTCTGACATCTTTCCTATATTTTTTTTCGTCTTATAAGACAACGCCAGGGCTTCCTGGACGTTTATCTGTTACAAATTATATCACCAAAATTTTTTAACCCATGTTACAAACAATTGTCAAACCACTTTTTGGAGCACTAATCATTTCTTTTTCGGCCTTTTTCTTCACAAGCTGCGGGGAAGACGATCAAATTTCTGCAAAGATGAGAATAGAAGTAACTGATGCCCCCATCGATGATGCTGGGGTCAGCGGAGCTTTTGTTACTGTTACCGATGTACAGGTAGATGGAAAAAGTTGGTCCGGATTTTCCGGCAAAACAACAATTGACTTGTTAGCCTACCAAAATGGAAATGTAGCCCTGCTAGGAGATGGAGAATTAGAGGCGGGATCCTACACGAACATTACGCTTGTATTAGACAAGGAAACTGATGCAAATGGAAATTCTCCGGGCTGTTACGTAATGAAGGATGGGCAGAAAAAAGATCTTTATGCCAATTCCAGTAGCAGCAGTTCAATCACGCTTTCACCTCCAGATTTTGATCTGGATGTTGATGGAGAAAGCAATTTTGTAATAGATTTCGATCTTCGAAAATCTATTCGTTCTGAAAGTGATAGCTATGCCTTTGTTACGACTTCAGAAATGCAATCAGCCCTGAGAGTTGAGGCCAAAGCAACGACTGGGGTAATTGCCGGAAACTGTACCAGTGCATCTGCTTTCGGGGATCTAACTGTGGCTTATGCTTATAAAAAAGGAACATATAACCGGTCTTCAGAGATGTCCGCTTCAGGAGAGAGTGAGATCTATTTTAAAAATGCAACTACCTCTTCCAAGGTGAATGCAAATGGAGATTATGATTTACATTTTCTTTCCGAAGGGGAGTATGAAGTTGTGTTTGTTTCCTATGAGGACCAGGATCAGGACGGGCGATTAGAACTAAAAGGGACTCTTGATATTTCAATCCTTGGAAGCTTGACTTCGAATGTGGTTTCAGTGGAAGCAAATGCCACCGCAAGTTTAAGTGTGGATGCTATTGGCTTGACACCATAAGATATTTTCTGCTTTTATCAATTGAATAGCTCCTCCGGATCCTCCGGGGGAGCTATTGTTTTAGAGCCTTTGAAGGGTGAGGGGCTGCCATTGGAGGTGGATTGTCGTATATTTGCTTGTTATGGAGAGGATCCGGAATTTTTGTGTAATAGCTCATATTGACCATGGAAAATCCACGCTTTCAGATCGCTTATTGGAGTTTACCAAAACGATCTCTGAGCGGGATATGCAGGCTCAGGCATTGGATGACATGGACATTGAGCGGGAGCGGGGAATTACCATTAAAAGTCATGCGATCCAAATGTACTATGACCACACAGATGGTCAGAAATACACTTTCAATATGATTGACACCCCGGGCCATGTGGATTTTTCCTATGAGGTGAGTAGATCAATTGCCGCCTGCGAAGGAGCCCTGCTGCTGGTGGATGCCACTCAGGGAATCCAGGCGCAGACTATCTCAAACTTGTATCTGGCGATTGAACACGACCTTGAGATCATTCCGATCCTGAATAAGATCGACATGGAAAGTGCCATGGTAGAGGAAGTGACAGACCAGGTTGTTGACTTACTGGGTTGCGATCCCTCCGAGATCATTCTGGCCAGTGGAAAAACGGGGCAAGGCGTAGAGGATGTTATGAATGCCATCGTGGATCGAATTCCTTCTCCCAAGGGAGATGTATCTGAACCTCTTCAGGCTTTAGTTTTTGATTCAGTGTTCAATCCATTCCGTGGAGTGATCGCATATATCCGGATCATGAACGGAAAATTGAAAAAAGGAGAGCGGGTTCGCTTTATTAATACCGGAAAGGAATACGCTGCTGATGAGATCGGGATACTCCAGCTCAATCAGGTTCCCAAGAAAGAGTTATCCGCCGGAGATGTCGGATATATCATAACCGGAATAAAAATATCTAAGGAAATAAAAGTGGGGGACACCCTTACCAGTGTAGAGAAACCTTGTACTCTGGCAATCCGGGGATTTGAAGATGTGAAACCCATGGTATTTGCCGGGATCTTTCCTATTGACAATGATGATTTCGAAGATTTGCGAGACAGCCTTGAAAAACTTCAGCTTAATGATGCCTCGCTGACTTTCGAGCCTGAGAGCTCCGCTGCTCTGGGATTTGGTTTTCGCTGTGGTTTCCTCGGAATGCTTCACCTGGAAATTATCCAGGAAAGATTATCCAGAGAGTTTGATCAGGATGTCATCACCACAATTCCGAACGTGACCTACTTTGCTCAATCAAAAAAGAAGGGAGCAGAACGGTTTATGGTGAAGACTCCGGTGGATCTCCCCGACCCCGCATTCCTGGAGTATGTGGAGGAACCTTACATAGAGGCACAGGTGATTTCCAAGCCGGAATATATTGGGTCCATCATGAACCTGGCTTTGGAGAAAAGGGGATCGATGACCAAGCAGACCTATCTTACTACGGACAGAATAGAAATGACTTTCATTTTGCCGCTCGCTGAGATCGTTTTCGATTTTTATGATCGGCTAAAATCCATATCGAGAGGATATGCCTCTTTCGACTATACGCCTTTGGACTTCCGGAAGTCAGACCTGGTTCGGTTGGATATTCTTCTAAATAGTGAACCCGTAGACGCGCTTTCAGCGCTCGTGCACAGAACTAAAGCTGAGGCCTTTGGCCGTAAGATTTGTAAGAAGCTAAAAGAACTTTTGCCCCGACAACAGTTTAAGATCGCTATCCAGGCTTCCATTGGGGCGAAGGTGATCGCGAGGGAAACTATCTCAGCACTTCGAAAGGATGTGACCGCCAAATGTTATGGAGGGGATATAACCAGGAAGAGAAAACTCCTTGAGAAACAAAAGAAGGGTAAGAAGAAAATGCGCCAGATCGGGAATGTAGAAGTGCCCCAAAAGGCCTTTCTGGAAGTTCTTAAGCTGGACTAAGCACTGCCCACCTGCTCTCCGGAAAATAATCCTTCCACGAATGCTTTTTTGTTAAAGATCTGAAGAGCTTCAATGCTCTCACCAACTCCGATGTATCTGATTGGTATTTTGAACTGATCGCTGATGCCAATCGCCACACCTCCTTTAGCAGTTCCATCAAGTTTAGTCAATGCAAGACAAGTAACATCCGTTGCTTCCGTAAAGGCTTTTGCCTGTTCAATGGCGTTTTGACCGGTGGTAGCATCAAGAACAAGCATCACATCATGGGGTGCTCCTTCCATCTTCTTGTTGGCGCTATTTCTAATCTTGGTAAGCTCCTTCATTAAGTGAAGCTTAGTATGAAGTCTTCCTGCAGTGTCAATGATAGCCACATCACAGTCGTTGTTTTGAGCATATTGAACGGTCTCATAAGCCACTGCAGCGGGGTCTGTATTCATACCCTTGGAGAAAAAGTCACAACCCACACGCTCGGCCCAGATCTTTAGCTGGTCGACCGCAGCAGCCCTGAATGTGTCTCCCGCACCTAAAACCACTTTTTTACCCTGTAGTTTCAACTGGTGAGCCAGCTTTCCAATGGTAGTGGTTTTCCCAACTCCATTGACGCCGACAACAAGAAGAACATAAGGTTTACTAACCTCTGGTGGAAGCCAGTCAAACAGTTCAACTTTTTCATTCTCAGACAAGAGTTGGACGATCTCATCACGGAGCAGATCGTTAAGTTCTTTTGCACTGACGTATTTATCTTTTGCTACACGCGCTTCAATTCGGTCGATGATCCTGACCGTAGTATCAAGGCCCACATCCGAACTGATCAGAATGCTTTCCAGTTCATCCAGAAACTCTACATCGATCGAATCCTTTCCAGCTACCGCCCTGGCCAATTTGTCAAACAGTCCGGATTTCGTTTTTTCCAGACTCTTATCTAATTCCTCTTTTTTGTCCTTGGTAAAAAATCGATTAAAAAAGCTCATGTCTGCTTATTATTTGAATGGGTTCAAGATAAACACAAAAGGCTTTTTCTCATTGAGAAAAAGCCTTTTCAAGAAGTAAAGATCTTGCTTATTTATTAGCAAAGAATTCTTTTACAGCATCCTTATGGATCATCTGCTCCTTGTAAGTGTACTTTCCTGTTTTAGGATCTTTGACACTCTTTACAACTTTTACGAAGTCTCTTCCAGATCCGGCATTTGCGGCCCTTTGAGCAACCCTCGCGTTCTTTGATACTTTAGCCATAGCGTGAAATTTTTAAGATTATTTGATCTCCCTGTGAAGTGTAACTTTCTTCAGGATGGGGTTAAACTTTTTTAACTCCAATCTGTCTGGAGTATTCTTCTTGTTCTTCTGGGTAATATACCTGCTAGTTCCTGGTGCACCTGACGCTTTATGCTCGGTACACTCAAGGATGATCTGGGTTCTATTACCTTTACTTTTCTTAGCCATGATTATTACAATTTTGGATTAGAGCTTCACTCCGTGCTTCACTCCTTTTTTCTCCAATTTTTTCAGGTATGCATAAATACCCAGCTTATTAATATTCTTTAATGCCTTGGCAGAAACCTTGAGTGTTACCCAGGCTCCTGTCTCAGGAATGAAAAATCGCTTCTTTAGCAGGTTAGGCAAAAAGCGACGCTTTGTCCTGCGATTTGAGTGCGAGACATTATTCCCTGTGATAGGTCTTTTACCAGTAAGTTGACAAACTCTTGACATCTTAATAATGTTTTTGGACGAGCAATGGTTCCATTGTGACCTCGGCAGGATTCGAACCTGCAACCTCCTGATCCGTAGTCAGGTGCTCTATCCAGTTAAGCT
>JABDJM010000138.1 GCA_013002475.1 Saprospiraceae bacterium
GAAAATCATCTGCCGATTGGTTTCGCGAGCTGAACCTCTTTACATACACTGCTTCTTCGGGCCCAATAAAGAAATGGACATTGGTCTTTTTACCCTTGTCGTTACTTTTCCAGATATAAGTATGTTCGAATTCAAGCCTTGTCTTATTGCCACTAGGGATCAGATAATGGCTGGCCACAAAATGGAAAGCCGCGATCAACCCTGCTGCAAAAAGGTAAGGTCTTAACAGCCGTCCAAAGCTAACCCCCGCATTGAGAATGCTGATCATCTCCGAGTTAAAAGCAAGGCGGCTAGTAAAGAATACTACCGAAATCAAGGTGTACAAAGGGATCAGATGCCCCAGCATGAATAGTATAAAGGTCAGGTAGTAATCGAAAAAGATTTCGTCCCCTGGAACGGCTCCCTCGATAAACCTTTCAACCTTATCACTATAGTCGATCACCATGGCGATCACAGTGAAGATCATCATGGTAAAAAGGAAACTTGCCAGAAATTTTCGGGCGATGTACTTGTCTAACTTCTTAAACATGCGAGGTGCAAATATAACGCTTGAATAAGGGGAAACGTCTGAGCCCTTACAATCTTTGACTCACCTTACGAAGCAAAGAATCTCTCCAGGAGGTAAAGGTGCCTTCAATGATCTTTTCCCTGGCCGTGTTTGTAAGCCAAAGAAAGAAGCTCAGATTATGCAGGCTGGCGATTTGGTAGGCGAGTAGCTCTCCGCATTGAAACAAATGTCTTAAGTATGCCTTCGAATGATCCCTGGAAGTGGGACAGGGCGCACTAGGATCGATGGGAGAATAATCATCCTTCCATTTGGCGTTCTTTATGTTCAAAATGCCCTCGGCAGTATAGAGAAGTCCGTGTCTGGCATTTCGGGTTGGCAAAACACAATCAAACATATCTATTCCAAGAGAAATGCATTCTAGCAGGTTGGCAGGGGTACCAACCCCCATTAGATATCTTGGTTTGTCCCAAGGTAGGATTTCACAAACCACATCTGTCATTGCATACATTTCTTCAGCCGGCTCGCCTACAGAAAGACCGCCAATGGCATTTCCCTCTCTTTCAAGAGAAGCAACGAATTGGGCGCTTTCCTGTCGCAGGTCTTTATAGGTACTTCCCTGTACAATTGGAAAAAGCGTTTGATCGTAACCATACTTTGGCCCCTGACCGTCAAAGTGAGAACAACATCTTTTGAGCCACTCATGGGTAAGCGCTAAACTATTCTTTGCGTAGTCGTAGTCACAAGGGTAGGGAGTGCATTCATCAAAGGCCATTATGATGTCCGCCCCTATGCTTCGCTGGAGGTCTATCACTGATTCTGGACTGAAAAAGTGCTTTGACCCATCTATGTGTGAACGGAATGTGACGCCCTCTGGAATTATTTTTCTTCGGTGGCCAAGGGAGTAAACCTGATAACCTCCGGAATCGGTAAGCACAGGACCAGACCATCCATTAAACTTATGGATTCCTCCAGCTCCCTCGAGTATGTCGATCCCAGGCCTTAAATACAGATGATAAGTATTGGCCAGAATGATCTGAGCTTTGATCGGGTCGATTAATTCGCTTTGATGGATAGCTTTTACAGTTGCAGCAGTCCCCACGGGCATAAAAATGGGAGTCTGGATTTTCCCGTGAGCAGTGGTGACCTCACCAGCTCTGGCTTTGCTTTGGCTGTCTTCTGTGTAAATATTGAATTGCACCGGTCAAAAATAGCAAAAGGCAGGTCGGAATAAACTCCAATTTCGGTTACATTTATCAGCTAATGATCAGGCTACTCCTTGCCTTCTTTATTTTTCTTTTTGTCATGTACCTCCCCGTACAGGCTCAGCAAATTGCTGAGGAGCAGGTTGTCATTGACAGTATCATAATTGAAGGAGCCGAAAAGACAAAGACTTACATCCTTTTTCGAGAGTTATCCGTTCAGGTGGGCGATAGCATTCCCGTTTCTCAGGTGATGGAAAAAGTAGAAGAGAATCTGAAGCGTTTATTGAATACTCAACTATTCTCCGAGGTCGAGGGTAATATAAAAAAGTGGACAAAAGACAATCGGCTTACGCTCCATTTTCAGGTCTGGGAACAATACTACTTAAGTGGTTATCCCATTTTCGATCTTGCCGACAGAAACTTTAATGTGTGGTGGGAGGAGCAAAATAAGAGTCTAAAGAGGATCAATTATGGATTCAAGGCAAGTCATAGTAACATCTCGGGAAGAGCTGACGAATTAAAGTTAGGATTAACCCTAGGGTTTACCCGCAAGATCGACTTGCAATATCAAAACCCCGGGATCAATAAAAAAAGGACGATCGGTGTTCAGGGGAAAGTGTTTTATGCGCAAAACAGGGAGACCAATTTCACAACAGAGGAGAACAAATTCATTTTCTACAGGTCCGAAGACTTTTTACTTGAAAGGTTCAGGCTGGAAACCCGTTGGACCTTCAGACCCAAGTTGGACTATTACTATTTCCTGGATCTTGGATATTTCCAAAGCAAAACCATAGATGACATTGCAGTTGATAGAAACCCTGATTTCTTTCTGGAGGGAAAAGATCATCAGGAGTATTTCCTGGTGGGGCTGAGTTTTATTGCAGATAAGAGAAGGGAAAAACCCTATACCAAGCAAGGCTGGTATGGTCGGATACATATTTCTCAATCAGGAATCGGAATTTTCGGAGATCGAAATGTTACCAGGCTTCGAACAACCCTGGCCAAGTACATTAGTTTCAGTCCAAAGTGGAGTCTTGAGCTTTTTAACCGCAACCAAATATTTCTAGGTGAAAACAAACAAGCATACTTTAACAATAGGGCGCTTGGTTCCCGGGCGGATTTCTTAGTGGGCTACGAGTTATATGCCATTGACGGTACTGGCTTTGCTTATTTGAAAAGCAGTCTGCGCAGACAGATTCTCAGTTCCATGATCAACATAAAAAGGGTCAAGTGGTTATATAAAAGAAAAATGCTTCCGGCACCTATCCAGGTTTATCTGGTCGCGAATGCTGATGCCGGATATGTGAATGAACTTCATTATCAGGATGGTAATGACCTGGCAAACCAGGGCCTTTTTGGTTGGGGAATTGGGGTGGATTGCGTATTGTTTTATGATAAGATAATCCAGATACAGTACAGCTTCAACCACTTAAATGAAAATGGTCTATTTTTACACTTCAAGCATAAATTCTAATGCAGGTTGTTGTTTTCGGTAAAAAGTTCAAGAAAGAACACGTTCCATATATCCAGGCCCTTTTTGACAAACTTGCCAAAGAAGGAATATCGGCCTACGTCAACACCCGATATCTTGAGCAAATCAAACCAGAGGTAAACTTTCAAAGCAATGTAGGGGAGTTTAAGGGGTATCTCGATTTCAAAGTAAGGAAGTACAACTTTGTCATAACTGTTGGTGGTGATGGGACCATACTGGAAGCGGTTACGGAGGTTCGGGATTCAGGCGTGCCGATTCTGGGGATTAATTTGGGTAGGCTCGGATTTTTAGCGAGCATTGAAAAATCTTACGTCGATGAGGCCATAGATTTGGTGATGAAAGGTATGTACACCGTCAATGAACGGACCCTGCTTCATATAGATTCAAACTTTCCTTTATTCGGGGATCTAAATTTTGCCTTGAATGATTGCACCCTGCTGAAGCGCGACTCCTCTTCCATGATCGTAATACATGCTTTTCTAAATGGAGCATACCTGAGTAGTTATTGGTGTGATGGAATAATCATCTCGACCCCAACCGGCTCGACTGGATATTCGCTGAGTTGCGGAGGCCCGATCATTTTTCCCAACTCGGGCAATTTCGTAATAACTCCCGTTGCGCCTCATAATTTGAATGTACGCCCAATAGTAATTTCGGACACCTCAGTTCTTTCCTTTGAGGTGGAGGGAAGAAGTGATAGCTTTTTGTGCACGATGGATTCCCGTTTTGAGAACATTACTTCGAATCATCAACTTGCAGTACGCAAGGCGGATTTTACTATCAAGCTGGTCCAGTTGCAATCGAGAAATTTTTTAAACACCCTCCAAAACAAGTTGGCCTGGGGAATGGATAAAAGAAACTGAGCATGAAGGCTCTGGTAGACTGGCAAGGCAGGCAGTATGAAATTAACTTGGATGCGCCCCTGGATATTAGCCTTCCCTTGCGTCCGGGAATTCAAAATGTAAACTGTTTCTATGCGCCCCCCTTTGAGGCGATTCCGCTTCAGGAGGGAGATTTTATAGGGGATACGAGGAAAGGAAGCCCGGTGAACTTCTTCAATGTAAAGATCAACCCCCATGGAAATGGAACCCATACCGAATGTGTTGGACATATTACCAGGGAGCGCAGAAGCATTAATGCATCTTTGCAAAAGTTTCATTATTTTGCAAGAGTAGTCTCGGTGACACCATATTCCCAGGAAAACGGAGATCTGGTGATCAAAAGATCTCACTTTGAAGATGCCAACTACAATCCTTTCCCTCCCGCACTAATCATCAGAACCCTTCCCAACGAACCGGGTAAAAAAGCAAAGAATTATTCGGGTAGCAATCCGCCTTATTTTCATTTTGAGGCGATTGAATACTTAGTCAATCAAGGTGTATCCCACTTACTGGTGGATCTTCCTTCTGTTGACAAAGAGCAAGATGAAGGTAAACTACTTGCTCACAAAGCTTTTTGGAATGTCCCGGGGGAAGTCCGGAGTAAAGCAACAATAACAGAACTGGTGTATGTCCCATCTGAAATTGAGGACGGGATGTATTTTTTGAATTTACAAATAGCGCCTTTTGAATTAGACGCTACCCCCAGTAAACCTGTTTTGTACATGATTAGAGAAGTGGAGTAATGTCATTAGTTCCTTTTACATACCGGTCCAGGATCTATTATGAATTTGCCGAAATTGATCGCAGCGAATATCGCTCGATTATTGAATTCTATGAGGAGAATAGAAAGGACATTGATAGCCTGGATTTTGAGGAGTATTTGGAATTGAACCTGGTGTATATTCAGGCCCTTTTCGAGATCGGGGCTTATAATGAACTCCTGGGAAGTATTGACGAGGCTCTGTACATGGTCATCGATCAAAACATCAGAGATTTTGAGGGAAAGGATATTTATGCTGATCTACTCGAAAAGAAAGCAGCAGCTCTCTACAACCTAAGGAGAACAGAAGAAGCTATGCATGTCTGTCGGGAATTGATCCGGATGAACAAGAATTATTATATGGCCTCCCATCTTCTAAAAAGGTGCCTTCTTAGAAAATCGCCCAAATATGTCGGCCGCTTGAGGGCTATTAGCATATTCTCTTTGTTAATTACCAGTGCTAGTTTTGGGCTGGAGTTGATTGTCCTGGAGCATTGGCTTCAATCCTGGTTTCCTGCCGTGATCCTTGTTCGAAATGCATCCCTTATAAGCGGGATAGCCGCATTAGTTGCTAGTTGGCTGGCACCACAGTTTGTCAGTACAATTCAGCTGGAGAAAATTTTGCAGGACCACTAATTCTTCTGCTTAAATAAATTGAATAGCTTTCAGGATGAAATGGGTAAAGGGAATTCTTGCCTTATTATTTTTGTCTTTTGCCTGGGTTCAACTCGATGACCCAGATCCATACGGTTGGGTGGCGATTTATCTGGCTATTGCCATTGCTTGCGGGATGGCGGCTTTTGGACGGTATTATACACCTTTCGTCGGGACCTTAGGAGTGATTGCTGTTTTATGGATGGTGGGATTAGTTCCTGAGGTTTGGGACTGGATCCAGCGTGGTGCGCCTAATATTGCTGGTCAGATGAAAGCCGAATCACCCTACATTGAGTTTACCAGGGAGTTTTTTGGCTTGCTATTGATCGCAGGGACATCCTGGTGGTTATTTCGCCAGGGAAGAGCTAAGCAAAAAACAGCATCTTAATTTACATCTCCACCAAAAGGGATAAGGATCGAGGCTGAAGCGCCTACGGCGCGATCGGCTGAAGTGAAGAACACATCAATATCACTATCGAAAAAGTTTGTCAAACCTAAATGAAAATGTCCTGTACATTGTAGGATGACCTTTCCAAGCCGGGTAGAAAGCCCTGCCCCTGCAAGTAGGCCATATTGTACATTATTGTCAAAATCCATCGAATACTGTGGTAAACTCTCAGGCCCCAGATTTTTCTCATTTAGGAAAAATCGCAAATAAGGCCCTGCATCAAAAATTCCTCGGAGCCATCCTTTGCCCATGGCAAAATGAGTGACCAGCTGCCACTCAAGAGCATCGATTTTTCTTTTATATACCTCTCCTGTCTGGAAGGCTTCTTTCCACCCGATCTGGGTGTACAATACTGATGTCTCAAATCCCAACATTGGCCTAGACATATATTGAAACTTTACCCCCCCGTGAAGACCAGGCAAGGGATCATCCTGCAGTGCATAGTTGCCACTAAATTCCGGCCAGCTATTGTGCGGTCCCAGTGTGGCACCAACAGCCATTTTTGTAGTACTTAGGTTTTGGGCAAAAGAGAAAGTGGAAAGAAATAGAAGAAGCAGCGCCGGGACGAATTTCATGGAAGTAAAATAGGAGATTATTTCAGACGAGGCAATTGAGCCAGCAGTTCCTTGGCATTTTCATGATATGACCTTTCGGCTTCGGAAATTTGTAAGAGTGTTTCCCTGCAAGCTGAGATTTCTCCTTCTGCAAGTTGGGTTAGAGCCAGGTACCAGGTGGCCGGACCGTACAATAAAGGGGCGTTCAGTCTGGCCTTCATGAGGTGGTCTTTTGCCTTTTGAGAAGATCCCAATTCCAGCGCTGAAACTCCAGCATGTAATTGAGCAACCCAATCTGTTTCTTCTTCAGAGATGGCTTCCTCAAAATGGGCAAGAGCCTGGGAATAATCCTCCTGGTGAAAGGAGGCCAAGCCCTTTTCCAAAAAACCCTCTGAAGCACTCCCCGAACGGGTTCCCACAAAAGGACTTTCGTAGTTGCTATGATGCTGTGCATACAACTCCTGATTATTTAAAGGCCCCTTTGATTGATATAGAATTCCAGCAGAGACAAGAAATACAATGATGGCGGCAGCAGCGATCCAATTCCTGTAACGATTTAGAGACAATACTCTAGCCTCTTTCTCACTCTTTTTATCAGCAATCCGGATATTCAATTCCTTTTGGATAGATTCAAAATCCTGAGCGCTCGTCTGGGGATCTGCCTGAGAGAGCCCTTCCAAGGCAGCTTCACATAAAGGACAATCCAATAAGTGATCCTCAATAGCGAATCTATCAGACTCCGATAACTGATTACCTAAATAGTCCTGGACCTCCTGGGGACTCAGGCAAGCCCGCGTGGTAAAAGGTTTACTCATAGGTATTATTCCCTGGTTTCATTTTGGTACAATAGTTTGAGTTTTCGTTTTCCATTTTGAAGATAGGATTTAACCTGTTTAACTTCCTGCCTCGTTTCTTTGGCAATATCTGAATAACTCATCCTTTTGAAATAGAACATTTGCAAACAAGTTTTTTGCTTCGGGGGAAGCTTGTTCAGCAATTCTTCGAGACGATCCACAGGGTCGGACTGAGTTGGATCTACACTTAGACCCTCGTGCATCGCCTTTTCCACATAATTATCTGTAGGCATAATTGTGCTCTGGGAGTTTGCCTCATGCTTTCTGCGCACCTCCTTGCTTCGGATAAAAGAAATTGACCGGTTGTTGCATACTGAAAAAAGCCATTTATTGAACTTCTCGATCTTTCCGGAATTCAGTTTTTGAAAAAGCGATTCACAAATATCCAGGCACACGTCTTTTGCATCATCCTGTGACCCAAGGATCTTTATGCAAGCTCCATAGATCAAATGATAATTCCGTTGAACAAGTAAGGAAACAGCTTCCTTATCGGAAGAGGCTTGATAATATTCTACCAGTTGTTCATTCGAAAGGCTTTCCAGTGATGGTTTTCCCAAAACAAAGATCTTGTCTTCTTAAAGATAACAAACCAATTGGAATCCCTGAACTACTGGTTGGCAGGGAAATTTATGCTTTTAAAAATGACTTCCAATCTTTGCATGAACTTTCGCTTCTCCTTGCTTGGAGCATGCACAAAGCCATCGATAAAGATCACTCTGGAATTGTCGGGTGCCAAAACTGCGTAAGACAAAAAGGGACCTCCCATAAAATCATTTTCGATTTCCCAGATCCCTCGTGCTTCCACACCAAAAGACCCACCAAGATTTTTAGGGGTAACTACCATCGGAAGGTCAGTGTCGTTAATTCTCATAAAGGTTGCCTCGGAAGATGTACTTACATATTTCAACCCCAAAGAGTCTCTCAATCTCTTTAGACCTTTTTTAGAAAATTGATCTTTACTTGTGTAAGGAACTTCGGTCATGAGTATGTTGCTGGACAAAAAGTCTGTTTCTTTTCGAAGCCATATAGTCTTGCCTTCCTGAATAGCCAGAAAATAATCGTTTGGGATATCCATTTTCATTTGGTAGGTTTCTTCTACCAAAGGATTAAGCTTTTGGCTTGAGCCTGCGAGGTAAACTGTGGCAACTACTTTTTCCTCGTCAAAATCATTTATCCTTTTTGCCATTGAAGGAAACCGGTTACCAATTTGTTCCATCAATTCTTCCTGGGAATTAGCGAAAAGGTAGATGACGATCTGTCCCCGTGCCCATCGGTCATAGCCAACGGCCATATGATAATCTTCCTCCTCCCGGGCCTTGGTCACCTTTGCTGGGCCAAGATCTTTGACTACGAGTTTAGTGGTTGGAGAATCAGATTTGGAGAGGTCTGCCAAAAGAACATAGGTGCGAAGTTGTTTTCGAAGCCCGTCTTCGGCAAGGTCCTGAGGAGTAAAATGACGGAGATCAAACAGAGGTTCTGGTTGTGGAAGAATGGGGTAGGCGGCCCCAAAATAATATTCGAAGGTATCACCTACGGTTCCGACCCACATATCCTCATCTGTGATCACCGTGACCTGACTAGCAATGCCCAAGGCATTGGTTAATGGATCCAGGCGTGATGTAAACTCCTCAGAGCAAGCTCCAAAAAAGATCAGGATCAGGAAAAAGAAGGAATTCCCTCGAAATCTTGAGTGCATAACTGGTAATTTTTCCTGGTAAAAGTAGCAAACCAGGGCTCGTTCACTGAATAGATGCAGTTGAAAGCAGAAATGGCGTAAAAAAACCCCCGGAGGAAATTCCGGGGGCAAAAGTTCTTATTGAAGTGGATAAATGACTCGGGTTAGCCATTTTGAAGTATCCGGCTCCATGCCGGGATCTGTCACATAC
>JABDJM010000166.1 GCA_013002475.1 Saprospiraceae bacterium
ATGGAACCGATTGGAGCTTCAATCATAAAATGGTTCCCTCCGATAGATTAGATCTGGAAGCATCAAACCAGCAATTCGGCTTCTCTTTAGCTGCAGATGGTGGCCGATTAATTGTTGGGGCCTATCAGCGCTTTGATGGCACAATGTCCAATGTTGGTGCTGTATATTTCTTTGAAGAGGATAATGGCGCCTGGGAAGAAAAGATAATGCTTAGGCCAGGCGACGGAGTTACGGGAGACTTCTTTGGTTGGGATGTTGATTTAAAAGGAAGTACTGCTGTGGTCGGTGCATTAAACCATGATTTCGACCTTAATGGAGGAGAATTCCGAGGAGAATCTGGTGCCGCTTACTTTTTGAATTGGGATGGCGGCACTTGGGTATCTGGAGGAAAGCTGATCTGGTCAGATCGGGACAATGGAGATTTCTTTGGTTCTTCAGTAGCAATTACTCCTGATGAAGAAAGAATAATTGTGGGTATGTACGAGGACAATACCCAATTTGAATTTGACGATGAAGTATACAATAAGTCTGAATGCGGAGCTGCTGTTGTCTTTAGTAAAAACAGTAGTGGCCTTTATGAAGAGGTACAAAGAATTACTCCTTCAATAAAAGCTACCGGCGATCATTTTGGGAATTCAATGGCTGCTACAAATAACAGTTTAGTCATTGGTTCCTATCAGGATGATATTGAAAGCTTCCCCAACCAGGGGCTTTGTAACCTGGACGTCATGGCAGATAATGGTGCGGTTGATCTATTCAGTTTAGACCCTATGACAGGATTGGCAAATCTTGAATCTGATCTGGAAATTAGTATTTACCCAAATCCAACCTTGCAATACTTAAATATCTCTTCATCCAGGAATTTGGAATCCGCAGAAATCTTGAATCTTGAGGGTCGAATCTTAATGCAAATTTCCCTTAAGGGCAATCAAAGAATTAACACTGCTAGCTTACAAGCAGGTCTGTATTTCTTGAAGGTTAGTGATCAAAAGTCTATTCCTTTTCTTAAGTATTAGCGGTTGGCATTAAATAGAACTGGCAAAAATGAAGTGAAAAGGGTACATGGCCGCCCTCCCGATAACTATCGGGAGTACATAGCCTATATACAATCGAGAACGTCGTGTCGTTTGCAGGGAGCTTTGATTATCAATTCTTCCAGAACAAAAGATTAAATCCCTTCTTTCCCTTCTTCCCTTTCTCTTTTAGCTTCTTATCCTTTGCCTTATTCGAAAAGGAGATTGCTAACCTACCGGAGGCAGGCAGGTTGCTAATTGTTGATTGTTGATTGCTAATTGTTAATCTATTGAATCTCTAACTCTTCCAGAAAATTAGATTTGATCCTTGGTCCTTGCTTTTATCCTCCCCTTTTAGTTTCTGCTTCTGTTTCTTCTCTTTAGCCTTTTGCTTCTTTCGTTTCACCTTCTCCTTATTCTTCTTTGGTGCTTTGATCAATACATAGCGAACAGACACTCCTGTTGTACTTCTAAACGTCTGTGCGCCTCCACGCACATTTAACTCGGGCATAAAGTCTACAGAGATGTTAAAGCGCTTCAGCGTAAATTCAAGGCCACCGACACCAGCGATGCCAATTGGATTTTCAACCGGTTCTTCAAAGCGACCCTCGAGGATGCCTCCCTGGATACCAGCACCCAGATAGAAGTTGAGCCGCTTGCCGATCAACTTGCGGTGATGCTCCGCTAGCAACGCATAATGGGTGCTGTACTCCCCTGCCCTTTTTTGCAATACCCCTTCCAGGGTCCATTGAGGAAAGACAACTTGCTGAACAGAAAGGCCGATCCCGGTTCCCAGGCGAACGCCCACTGCGGTGGTATAGGATTGTGCAGTGGATGAAAAAGGAATTGCCAGCATCAGGGCAACAAACAGAATCAAGGATTTATAGGCTTTCATGTGTGTAGTGTTTTTTTCCAGGATATCTGACTAGCTTAGCCTCGCATATAACTGTCCAGCATGAGTCGTATTGCGATGGCCACTCGTTTTTTCAAGTATTACAGGCGGGCCAAGACAAAATATGATATCCATTCTCCGTTTATTTTTGACTTCGTCCAGGAAGTACTGGAAGATGAACGGCAATATTACGCCTTTTCGGATCTTGAAAATCTTAGGAATAGGTTAAAACATGATCATCGGGTCATTGAGGTAACGGACCTTGGCGCAGGTTCCAAAATGCAAAAGACTAATAAGCGGAAGATCTCAGCCATTGCAAAGACCGCTTTGACAGGGGCTTTTTTTTCGCAGGTGTTGTTCAGGCT
>JABDJM010000173.1 GCA_013002475.1 Saprospiraceae bacterium
GTCAAAAGCATTCGTAAGACCCATAATGGGGAACCATGGAAAGTGAAATGGATTAGCCTTGGAGGTGAGAGTTTTTCCCTGGATCAGATTGAAAATGAAATAATCAGACCTGGTTTTAAGGATGCAAGGATACATTTCGCCGTTAATTGTGCGGCTAAATCTTGCCCACCCCTGCATAATGAGGCTTTAACCGCTCAGAATGTGCAGGCAAAGCTGGATTCTTTGACTGAAGCCTTTATCAATAACGGAAAGTTCAACCTATTGGAGGGCGATGTGCGTATATCCAGGATATTTGAATGGTATCAGGCTGATTTTGGAATCCTGTCTCGGTTTATCAATAAATACGCTCAGAAAAAGATCCCTGAAAATGTAGTTCCGGGGTATTTAGAGTATGATTGGGCCTTGAATGAATAAAAAAAGCCGCCTTTTAAAGGCGGCTTTCGAATTCTTTCTATTTTGGTATTCTAAGCATCTGACCCGGATAAATCTTATTCGGATCCTTTAACATAGGCTTGTTAGCCTCAAAGATTTTATTGTATTTCATAGGATCTCCGTAAAACCTCTTTGCGATCTTACTTAGAGAGTCCCCTCTTTTAACGGTATAGAATTCAGCCTCTTTCGCTGCGCGAGTAACACTGATACGATCATCTACAAAGCCGATCCCTGATACGTTTCCAAGGGCGAGAACTACTTTTTCCCGCTCAGATTGGGACTTTGCTTGCCCATAGATAGTGACTTTATCGCCGTTTACATCCAACTCCAGATTTTTTATTGGAATTCCCAAACCATCAATGACCCCTCTCAGGAGGATCATTTTTTGTCTTTTTTCAAGCTCCTCTCTGAGTCTGATAGTCTCTTCATCCTCCGCTGCTGAGGTCGCCTTCTTTGTCAGAATTTTGGCACCCGCATTTTTTAGAAATGAGAATAATCCCATGTGCTGTGTGTTTTTTTAGTAAGTAATAATCCCTGTCGGGTTAGCGGCCGGAAATTAGGGCCAATTTTTCAAATCATCAAGGTATAATCAATGGAATTTATTTGGTATGATTTTCCAAGTGTATGGGCTTGTTCCACTAACCTTTTCGGGAGATTGGACGTACACCAAGGTCTGCATTTTCAACACTTTTATACCCCCAACATCCTAAGGGGAAAAGCGGTATATTTGCGGAGTTTTTTCAAAATCTTACTAAAAAAGTCATTTCTACATGAAACAAGGAACCGGAATTATCAAGTTTTTCCTTGTGATTCTTACTCTTGTTTGTCTCCTGCAATATTTCTACATGCTTCCCACAAGGAAGATCGAGAAATCTGCAGAAACCTATGCAAACAATTTGGCTCAGCAATCCACAGCAGAGGATGCCGATGCCGTTAAGAAAATCGCACGGACACAGTACCTCGATTCAGTATCGAATGAGGTAGTGTTTAGCATTCCATTATTCAAAGATTTCACTTATCAGGAACTCAAAGAGTCTCAGTTGGCTTTCGGCCTTGACCTCGTGGGTGGTATGAGTGTTGTCCTTCAGGTTGATCTTCGAGATTTTATTCGATCGCTTTCAAATAGTAGCAAAGACCCGACTTTTTTAGCAGCTCTTGAGAAAGCAGCCGAAGATCAGAAAGGCGCTCAATCTGATTACGTGACCTTGTTTGCTGATGCATTTCAGGAACTAGGTGTTGCAGATAAACGACTAGCTCCTATCTTTTTGACGAATGAAACTTTCCGTGATGATATTGATTTCAATACACCGGATGCTGAAGTTGTCAGACTTCTCCGTGAAAAAGCCAACGAAACGGTCAGCTTGACCTTTCAGCGGTTAAGAGACCGGATTGATGAACTGGGCGTTGTCCAGCCGAATGTGTCTTTGGATGCTGCCCGAGATCTGATCATTGTGGAACTTCCAGGTATTTCAAATCCGGAACGAGCAAGAAATTTCCTACAGTCAACTGCAAAGTTAGAATTTTGGAAAGTCTATCGAGTTTCTGATCCGGGTATCCTGGCAGCTTTCCAAACAGCGGATGACCGCATTTCCAAAATGGGCTCAGGCATAGAAGAAGATAGTGATGCTTCTGACCAGGATTTCACTGTCAGTGAGCGATGGGAATATACCGGCTATGATGAGGACGGGAACGTTACAGATTCAACGCTTGTAAGAGATACGCTTTTCAGTACACCTGAATTGGCAGCTGGTGGTCCACTATTGAGCAAACTAAAGCTCAATGGCCTATTGGGTCAACTTTCCTACCCGCAATCTGTAATGGGAGTGGTTCAGAAGAACCAGGTGGATGATGTCCAGGCATATCTTGATAGGCCTGAGATAAAGTCTCTCTTTCCGGCGGACATAAGCTTCAAATGGTCTTATAAGCCATCTGACTTTGTCAGTGAGGAAGAGCAACGAAAACAATATTATGAGCTATATGCCATAAAAAATGTTGGAAACTCAGACGTAGCTCCGCTTGCCGGAGACAGAGTAACCCGAGCTTCTGCAGATCCCGATCCCACAACCGGTGAGATTGGCGTAAGCTTATCCATGGATGCCATGGGTGCAAACATCTGGAGAAGTATCACGACGGAAGCCGCACAGGATAACCAGCGTGAGGTTGCTATCGTGCTGGATGAAAAGGTCGTTTCTGCACCTTCTGTTCGAGTGCCCATTGAAAATGGCCGTTCAAGCATTACAGGAGGGTTTTCCCTGCAGGAAGCAGAGGACCTTTCTAAGATCCTTCAAATCGGAAAACTTCCAGCTCGTACAGAGATCATTCAGGAGGCCCTTGTAGGTCCATCTCTGGGAGCCCAGAATATTAATACTTCTATCACATCCATTTTGATAGGCTTTGGTGCGGTATTCATTTTTATGATCCTGTACTATGGCACCGGTGGTATTGTCTCCATCATTGCTTTGCTTATGAACCTGTTTTTCATTTTCGGTTCATTGGCTTCAATTGGAACAGTTCTTACCCTTCCGGGGATCGCTGGTATCATCCTTACCATTGGTATGGCGGTGGATGCCAACGTGATCATTTATGAACGGATCAGAGAGGAACTCCGTGAGGGTAAATCTCTGCTGGCGTCAATTGGGGATGGATTTAAAAACTCATACTCGGCGATCATAGATGCGAACGTAACTACCATCCTTACGGCCTTTGTCCTTGCCTACTTTGGGCTTGGTCCGATCAAAGGGTTTGCCGTTGTTTTGATTATTGGTGTTTTATGCTCCATATTCACAGCGGTTCTTGTTGGCCGTCTGATGATCGATTGGTGGACAGATTCTAAGGGTAACCAGCTAAGCTTCTGGACAGGGATGAGTAAAAACTCATTTGCCCATATGAAGTTCGATTGGCTTGGAAAGAGGAAGATGGCTTATGTTTTCTCTGCAATAATCATTGTATCAGGAATTATTTCCATGTCTACCCGGGGTTTTGACCTGGGCGTAGATTTCAAGGGAGGATATAGCTACAATATCGAGTTTGACCGGGATATGGATGCTGAGACCCTGAGGACGGGTCTGGCCGACGCTCTTGGCTCTACCCCATCGGTAAAATCAGTAAGTACAGGCAATACCTTCAACGTGGTTACTGATTTCATGATCGACAACTCTGAGGATGATGCCGCTGACAAAGTCATGCAGGCCCTTTATACAGGTGTAAATGGAATAGCTGGTGGTGACATCAATCTGGATTCATTTAAAGATCCGGATGGAAAAGGAACCCATGTAAGTTCTTCCAGTAAGGTAGGACCAACCATTGCGGATGATATTCAAAGAAGTTCTGTTTGGGCCGCTACATTTGCCTTACTTCTGATCTTCCTGTACATCTTCATTCGATTTAGTAAGTGGCAGTATTCACTGGGCGCCGTTGCGGCTCTATTCCATGATGT
>JABDJM010000180.1 GCA_013002475.1 Saprospiraceae bacterium
CTCAATAAGGATAAGACCAACATCGTCCCACTCTGTTTTGCGGCAACTGCAGAGGATGGCCATTTCACATTTAATTACAGTGATGCCTCTTTTTGCAATGGTGGTTTTTTATCACAGATCGAGAAACAAAAACATGGTCATAATTATACCCTTGAAGTCGAAGGAAAGAATCTCCAGGATTTTTTGTTGACCAATTATAAGACAGACCTTGACAAGTTGTGCTTGATAAAAGTTGATGCTGAGGGTTATGATAAGGAAATCCTAAAAACGATACCAAAGATCCTGTCTGACTATCAACCTAACTTAATGGTCGAGTGTTACAAGCGACTTAACCGGGCTGAAAGATATGAGCTATTTGATGTCATTAAAGATCAAGGCTACAATCTTTTTTATCTCGAGAATTTTGAAGTGCAGAAGGACCTTAAGTTGCTCAATCGAGAAAATATGATGGACCACAAACACTTTGAGATCCTGGCCCTCCCGGAAATGAACGCATACGGGAAAAGTGGTGATCAATAGAAGTTTGTCCTTCAAATTTGCCGAAGGTTTTTATTTGACCTACCCTGAATTAAGCATAAACTATCATTAAATAGGACCTAATGAGATTTCTTTTCATTTCAATTTTATATGTTTCATTTTCGCCTTTAAGTTCCGCCCAACAAGTCGGATATGACATTCGATCAACCTACCAAAGGCCAGTTTTAAAGGAGAATATTGCTTCGGCAAAATCCCTTCTGGATATAAACCCCGGGCACCCAAGTTCCTGGATCGAAAAGTACATCTCAGTTCAGGTATCCACTACCACAGATGGGGTCACTTCGGTTTCTGAAGGAACAACCGAGATCCTGAATGAAAAGCAGAAAAGTCTTTTACAAAATGCTGTGATTGGAACGGAGGTACGTTTTTCCATTAAGTACTATCCAAAAAACTATGGACA
Organism: Saprospiraceae bacterium; assembly: GCA_013002475.1. GTDB lineage: Bacteria > Bacteroidota > Bacteroidia > Chitinophagales > Saprospiraceae > JABDJM01. Next base: position 938 of record JABDJM010000180.1, read on the forward strand.
TGCAAAGGACTTTAAGGAAATAAAATATGGACTGACCCTTGTCCCGAAATTCGAGGCACAGTTTCCAGGTGGTGAGCAGGCAAGGATCCAATATTTAAAGGAAAATGCCATTGACAAAATTCCTGTAGATCAATTTAATAAGATTGAGTTGGCTTCTATTACCTTCATCGTGGACAAAGATGGCCGCGTTTCAGACATTCAAATGGGTGATTCCTCCGGCAATAAGGAGATTGACAAAATACTTCATGAAGCGATCCAAAACATGCCAACCTGGATTCCTGCAAAATCCCGAAATGGGAAAACAGTTGAGCAAGAATTTGAATTAAATGTAGGGTCTATGATCGGCTGCTAAGCTCCAACAGGTCAATTTCCCTTCCATATAGGAATCAATCATCTCTCTGTTTTTATAAGCTATTCAAGCTTTTTATATTCGTGCGACTTGACCACAAGCTCTTTCCCAACATAGAGAATTGTGTGTCAATGATAGCTAATCGCACAACTATACTATCAACCAAATGAAAAAGTTTTTTCGCATCCTTTGGAGAGCCCTCTTAGTAATTCTGATTCTGTTGATCATTTTCATCGCCTTTCAATTTTTCAAAAGAGTGACAACAGCCAATAATCAATTAAGGTCATTAGGAGAGCCTGCCACTGTCTTAGTTGAGGAAGGATTTGAATACCGCGATCTGAATAAGAATGGAAGTCTGGATGTGTATGAAGACCCAAGGGCTGATATCCAAGATCGAATTGATGATCTCCTATCTCAAATGACCCTGGAGGAGAAAGCCGGGACTATGTATATCACCATGATTGGGATGACTCCTAAAGGAGAACCCCTTTCAAAGCCCATTTTCTCAACCAATCCCCTGCATTTCATGATGGCATTTTTCATGCCGACCGCTTCAGAAATGTTAGCCATCAAAAAAATGAACAGCTTCAACACGCTCAATGCTTATGATACGCGGACCATGGCAACCTTCAACAACAATCTCCAGAAGCTTGCAGAGAGAAGCCGCTTAGGCATCCCAGTAACCCTGGCTACCGATCCCAGGCACATTACAGCCAACAATCCGGGTGCCGCCATCTATACTCCTGCATTTTCTAAGTGGCCATCGCACCTGGGACTTGCCGCTACCCGGGATACCAATCTGATCCGTCAATACGGTGATATCGCCAGACAGGAATATGTAGCAGTTGGATTCAGGCTTGCCCTTCACCCTTCAGCTGACCTGGCCACAGAACCTCGCTGGGGTCGGGTTTACGACACCTTTGGGGAAGACGCAAAACTTTCTGCCAGGATGACCCGGAATTACATAAGGGGATTTCAGGGAGACTCTTTGGGCGCCCACAGTGTGGCTAACATGACCAAACACTTTTCGGGTGGCGGACCTCAGAAGGATGGTGAGGATGCACACTTTCCTTATGGAAAAGAACAGGTTTATCCGGGTGACAACTTTGCCTACCACGTCATACCTTTCTCAGAAGGGGCATTGCCAGCTGGGACCGCACAGATCATGCCCTACTATGGCATTCCAGTTGACCAAACAAGTGAGAATGTAGCTTTTGGATTTAATAAGGAAATCATCACTGGCCTACTAAGGGATTCTCTAGGATTTGATGGAGTTGTATGTGCAGATTGGAGTATCATTTCGGATAGCAAAATGGGCGGTGGAAGAGCCTGGGGAGTGGAGGAACTCAGTCCTTTGGAAAGAACCCAAAAAGCACTGGATGCAGGACTGGATCAGTTTGGTGGAGAAAGCAGCTCAGAACTAGCCATCGAACTGGTTGAAAAAGGGATGATCCCTGAAAGTAGACTGGATGAATCGGTAAGAAGGATACTCAGGGATAAGTTTCGGTTGGGTCTTTTTGACAACCCATATGTGGATCCCGATCAGGCTGCAAAAATTGTCGGGTCTACCGAATTTAGGGCTGCAGGAGAAAGGGCCCAGGCTAAGGCAAGCATATTACTTAAAAACGATAACATACTTCCACTGGAAAAGGGTATAAAGATTTTCGCAGAGGGTATTGTAGATACCAGCCCACTTGAAAGCTACGGTTCAATTGTGAAGAATCAGGAGGAGGCTGACGTTGTCGTAATGCGAATTAATTCACCCTTTGAGATCCGCAATGATTTCTTTCTTGAGAATTTTTTCCATCAGGGGCGCTTGTATTATTCCGATGAGGAACTGGGAAAGATTCTGGCGACCATTTCTAACAAGCCTTCGATCGTCGTTGCCAATTTGGAAAGGCCCACCATTCTCACGGAGATCAATGAAGCAACTCAAGGGCTCATTGGAGAATTTGGAACTTCGGATAAAGTGTTAGCAGATATTCTTTTTGGCGAAAGAAAACCAGAGGGAAAACTGCCTATTGAATTGCCGTCCAGCCGGGAAGCGGTTCAACAACAAAAAGAAGACCTGCCTTATGATTCTAAGGATCCACTCTATCCTTTTGGTCATGGACTAAGTTATAACT
>JABDJM010000187.1 GCA_013002475.1 Saprospiraceae bacterium
CTATAAGGGAGGGAGAAATTGTTAGATATTAAGTTGTCAGAAACATCGATCATTGCCCCTCCACCAAGATAAATTCCTGCCCTGGCATTCTCTCCTAGTAGGATCGAATTATTTTTAAGTGATGCATATTCTGTTCCATACAAATATATACCTCTGCTTCCCTTTTGCATATTTATAGAGTTCTCACAAATCAATTTATCAGCTTGCCCTGTATATAGGCTATTGACAGCAATTCCTGCGACGTAAGGCCAAGTATCTGGTCCGCTTGTAATTTCATTTTGTAGGATGTCAAATTCTTCAACATTCCAAAATTGGATTGCATGATGCTTAAAATTCTTTATGCGGTTATTGGCTATTGTAGATTTTAGGTATGGAGACTCATTCAGGATGATTCCATTATCTGAATCCAGAATGAGATGTCCTTGAACATCAAAGGTCGACCGTGTGCCTTTGAATGCAGTGCCAACATTTTTAAAAGTTACTCCTTGCTCTTGGTCAGATTTGTAAACTAAGATTCCGTCAGCATGATCAATGGCTATATTCTCGATATTAGAAAAAGTAGAATTCTCCATTCTAAGATTTCCATTCCTTATGATAACTCCATTTTCTAATCCTTCAAATCGTGTAGTCCCACTAACACCAAAAATTGGCGTGTCATTGACACCGGGATATGGAGCACCAATAATCAAGCTTGGATTATCCTGAACGATAAGTCCAGTTTCTGTTTTTTCTCCTTTATGTGGCCATAATAAATTTCCATTTGAATGGATCCAGTTCCCATAAAAGGGTCCTAAGTCGCTGTATACCGCCGGGCTTCCAGACCCACCTTGAATCTGAACGCCAATTCTGTTATTAAAGAATTCTGTGTTTGTTACTTGGACATAAGACCATGGGGTCGATTTAATTCCTGTCTTGGCATTATAGATCCTGCAATTCTCAACTTGTAAAACACCTCCATTTTCAACTTCGATCCCATCCCACATAGCATCTTGACAATTATCAAGGAACACAGAGTTTAGGTTAAGGGTGCTCCCATTTGCTACGATAATTTTTGAGATGACATCCACACTAATCCGACTTTCCTCACCTTGAGCTGCTCCAAAAGTATAATCCTGGTCTACAATTAATGTTCCTTCTAAAGTAAGATCCTGAGTTTGTCCTACTCCAAATGGTAGGATCTTTTCATTTGCAATCAAATGAGAAAGATATACTGTGCCTCCGTCTGAACCTATTTTGGTACTGTATCTGGGTGAAATAGAAATTGGCAGGCTGTTTAGAATTCCTGTTCCATACCCTTGCCAAGGAGGTATAAAACCTCCTGGTGGGGGTGGATTAATAAATGAACTCCAAATCTTCAATTCGGGAGAATTAAAATCTTGGGGAATTTTTGCCAAAAAGTCTATTTGTAATTTTTCATCCTTTGCTAGTTGGACATTTAGTTTTCTAAAAACTGTATTGCCAGTTCCTGCATTATAATGGTATGTCCATCCTGACTTTGGTAGAAATATTTCAGCCTCAGTTTCAAAGGCAACGATTTCTATGGTTGCCGTTTTTGGGTAATCACAATCGTTTTGAAAAACAGCAGATATTTGAAATGAATCATCAATTCCACATGAGGCATTTGATGGTTCTGTAGTCTCTGGAATCAATTGAGAAACAAACTGGCAGTTGCCACATGGGTCATTTTCAGGAAAGAAAAGGTCATTTTTGTTTTGCTCGAATTCAAACTCAATAATTCCTTTTGTTGTCGGGTTCATTAATTCAGCAGAAATTATTGTGGCTCCAGCATCACCTGGACTACACATTAAATGGCTAACCTTTTTCTCCTTTAAAGCATAGGCCGGCAATAGTGCCTCAAATTCAAGGTATTGGTCCTCTAGCTTAAGGTTGCATAGTGCTTCCCCTAGATACGTTTCAACATGGGGAGCACCAAACGCGTGCCCGATTTCGTGTGCTAGGATATTTGAATAGGTACCAAACTCAAGCCTATCATTCGGGTTCCAATCAACAGTTATCACTGGGGTTCCATTATTTTGTCCTAAAATTGAATTACTACAACCTCCGTTTGCTGAAGAAGAACTATTCGAGTATCTAAGAAAAACTATAAGGTCAACACACTGATGTCCTGCCGCTCCGACAAAGTAGTCTGATACTTCTGATTGAATCCCACAGTAATCCGCAGGGGAACTAATATTCAACACATTTGGATCCATAACAATTAACCTTAGTACTTCTGGTAGACTTATTTCAACTTCGTAATCTGAATCAAGAAAAGCCAAACTAAATAGTGTGGAAACATCCCACATTCTTTGAATTATTTCTTGATGTGATAGATTTCCCCTGTGCTTCCATGTATCATAATCCGCTACAACCCCAACCTTGATTTCAATGGGAGTTATTTGAGAATACCCATTTTGAGATATAAAAAGTAAGAGTGATAGCAATGTTGATGAAAGGAATAGATTTGAATAAAACCTGAGTACATTTTTCATTCTGTTGTTATTAGAGGTGAAGTGATTAGCTTTAGCTAATCACTTCAATCACTTTTCAAAACAAAACCCATACATTTTTTGAATAAATAGTGTTAAGGGTGGCCCAACACTAAGTGGTCACAGAAAGCAAGTTGTTTTTATAATAATAGCTATGATGATGGACACTTCTAAGCCCACTGCTCACTATTACCTCACCACCACCTTCTCCGCATAACGCCTCCCAAGATCATCCATTAGCACAACAGCATAAAGGCCGGACTCAATTCCTGAAAGATCTAGCTGTACATTCAATTCAGGGGAAATATCTCTTAGGACCAAACGACCTATAGAATCATAGATCTGGATCTCCTTGGCTCGGAATTCTTCGGGCCACACAATTGATAGAAGATTGCTGGTTGGATTAGGAAAAAAAGTGATATCTATAGGATGCGAAAAAATGGGTATGCTGGTGGTGAAGTCCTGGACGTACTCACAATCTTCGATGATGCAGCCATTGGCATCGGTGCGGACGAGCCAGGCGTCCAAGTCTTTTTTTTCTTCATTATTTTCATCATAATACCAAACATTTTGATAGCCTCCTATCAGAATGGTTCCATCGTCTAACTCGGTTATATCAAACATGTAGGAAACCATTGGCTTATCAGGCACCTCATTCCTGGAATCTATAATAGCCCTTTCCCAAAGCATCTCGCCTTCATTTGTCATTCTAAAAAGGTAGGCCATATTGCCCAGCGTAATTTCATTATCACTAATCCAACCGCAACCCAAAATGTCTCCGTTTGCAGCTTCAGTCAAATTATATACTGATATTCTAACGGAAGGTGAAAATGGATGTGAATACCTCCATTTAATACCTGTACTATCAATTCCCCAAACTTCTTCGCTAAATGGAGAGTTATCCTCTGCTGGAATTATAATTACCCCATCATCCAACACTTCCATTCTGCCAACTAGTGAATTGGAAAAGTCAAATTCATTTCCTGTCTCCCATTCCCATACCAAATCCATATCCTGATTATATTTTAGGATTTGTTTTCGACGGATATCATAGGAATTGGGTGGAGAAGTGGTATCAACTTTATCATTTAGGACCGTCAAAATATTTTCTGGATCGATATCCACATCCCAGATATTATCACTAATATGACCATTGCCGATCACCATGATGGTATCCAGCTGGCCCTGATCATTCACCCAATTTAATAAGCTAACAAAGCCTGGTTTTCCCTCTTCTTTTGCCGTACCGTAAACGACTGACCGATTTCCATATTGAATCACACCGCCAATCCTGACCTCATAATATCCCTCTGGCGGATAAATCTCTATGGCCTGTATACTGTCCCCCTCCAAGGACATAAAGTAGAGGTAAAAATTTTCTAATCCGGGTGCATTATGGCCCGCCATGATTAGAGTATCACCTTTAATATCGATCGCTCTCGCTCCAGGATCTAACCAATCAATTCTACTAGTCCATAAGGTATCGCCCAACAGGTCAGTCCTTGCAAGAACTCCACAATCTATTGTGAAGCTATCACAGCGACTTACCATACCTAATAGCATTTCCTCTTGGAAGACCTTAATAGTTAAAATTGCATCAGTTGAGTGTCCGTGTAAATCAAATATTTTAGAATATACATCTTGGCCACTAACAATAGAAGATGAAAAAAGAAAAACAATAATTGTTCTTGCCAGAAATTTCATTAATTACTTGTAAAACCTTCCATATTTTCAAATCATAATAGTTATAAATTAACCAGCTTATCTTGAAAAATAATGTCACCTTGCCAACTCAATCGTAAAATAAATACTCCCTTTGATTTAAGGGATATAGGATTATCCCTAATTTCTTCTTGAGTTAACAACTTCCGACCATTCAAATCGAATATTTGCAACTTGGTCCCAGCAGGAACTCCAATAATATTAAATCTGTTATTAATAACAGGGTTCGGGAAAATGGAAATAGCGTTTTTTTCCTGGTGAGACTCAACTTCTTTTTGAGATCTATTTCTTGAAGGTAATGCCAGTTCAATCTTGGAGCCGGTCAATCCATAATAAATCGACCTAAGGTAACCATTTAACGGGCTTGGATTCGCCCCCATAGACTCAAGAAAGAGTTGATCAGAAATACCCAAATTGAATTGATCGTTTTCCAAAAAATCAAGATATACATTCAAGGCGGTTTTTACATTTGCTTCAATTTGGCCATCGATGATCAAATTATTCAGATAGCTTCGAGCCTCGACTAGTTCTTCATTTTGAGTTTTATTCGAAAAAGGGATGAGGCGCATTTGAAACTCTGGTCTGGTTGAAAAATATAGATTCGAAGCTGGATAATTTTCTGAAATTGAATAAATCTCAGCAAGTACCCTTAGCGAAAGATCTAAACATCTTTCCTTGCTATTTATTTCTGAAAAACTTCCATTGTTATTTTTCAATTGACTAATCTCAAGATCTAAATTTTGAATTTCAATTAACAAGGTTTGTTCAGATCTTGTGGGAATACAATCTTCAGTTGGAGGTGGAGGAATTCCTCCATCGCTGCCACAGTCTTCATCAGAAGTTGCTTGGGAAAATTGTAATGCAAAATTTCCTTCTGCTTCTGGATAATGACAATCTAGTTCAGGGGTTCCAAGCTCCACGTAATATTCAAAGTTTTGGGTGTTGCCATCTGTATAAATCTCAGGAATCCCCATTTTTGTAAAGCAGTTTCCAGCAGAAAAAGCTGGTCCTCCTTGATTGAAGTTAATTAATCCTTCAGACCCTTCGTCCCCATAAATCCAAACGTCTTCATAGCTTGATCCGTCCATACAATTATCCTCAAAGTTTAGTCCAGAGTTATTATTTATGGCTATGATTCCAGTATTATTCCCAATAAAACTGTTGTATGAAAATTCTACTCTATTCTCTGTGTCGTGAGCCCTTACACCAAAAGCACCATTATTGAAATCATTATTTCTGCAAAGCAATAGATTTTGCCCTTCAGCAAAGACCCCGAAATCCATTTCGAATATGTTGTTTTCTATGACTGTCTCCTGAAAATTGTTCACGGAAGTCAGCCAAACCCCATTTTCTCCACTATGAAAAAGATTCGGATCATACCCTTCAAGTCCAATTTGACTCGATAATGTTTTTAAAGTTGTACCATGCAAATCAACCCCTATCCCCACATTCACAAAAGTATTTCCATCATACACATTGATAGCTGCATCCCAGCCACCCGTTGCAGAACCTTCAATATTCTCAAATTGGCACTGAGTAAAGGTGATCCCATCACTGGCCCAATTGGTCACACCTAGGCGTAGATCACGAAACTCTGTTCGATGGAAGGAGCTTTTGTCAAGGTTATTTGCAGTTCCATAAGGGTAGATCTCTACTGCCCGATCACAATTTGTAAAATTCGCATGATCGCAATAAATCAAGCCACCCCTGTAAGCCTTTCTTTGAGCCCAAGGAATGTGTCTATTTTCTGTTGTAATACCATTGACAGCATTGTCGATATTTCCATCATTTATGACTACAACGGTTCCAGAATAAGAAGCATTCGTAGGTCCAAAGGGATCATTGATCTGACCGCTTAGTTTTGAAGCTCCTTCAATGACGATTCCTTCCCATCGTTCGCCATCACAGGAGGTTAATAAGCCTCCGTCGATGATAAGTTTGGCTCCACGTTTGACGTAGATCTTACTCCCCGGAGTAAGAAAGACCGTGTGCAAAATCTTTAACTCTCCTTCTGGCTCTACAATAATATCACCCTTTACCCAGCGCATATAATCCCAAGTAATGGGCGAATCAACTATAAGGCTTCCAAGACTCTTTTCGCATGGGATCTCGGCCAAAGCATCTTCAGGAAGTTTGTTTTTTGAGATTAAATCATCCACTACTAATTGAATATTATACCCTCTGTTTGAATTCTCTGGGCAACCTCCGTTGGTGTGGATTGCTACAACATACTGATCTGAATAGGAGATTATGGGAGATCCACTTGATCTTGATTCAGTGTCCGCATAGTGTCTTAATCGTTGTTCATTGGGGTTTCCTCCACTTAGTTCGGAAAGTTCTGGATAACCAAAGGGATCGTTTGGTGAATCTGAAGTCACGGCAATTCGTTTTCCATAACCTAAGGGATGTTGAGGTAAATAAACTCGCTCTCCGAAGACGGCTCCACCTTCCCTGGCGGTTAAATAACCAAATTGTGTGAGATCTTCGTTCGGGTTCGGAATATGGAATAAAGTGTAATCTAATATTGGTTCCATATCTACTTCTTCAACTACCAAAATATCATCTGCTATTATAGTCCCTTCACAAGCTCCTTCTACTTCACAAGATTGTTCGCATGAATCTCCTTCAGCCATAATTTCAACTGCTATTTGCCCATTAGCTAAAAACCATTGAATGTCACAATGCCCAGCAGTAATCATGTGGCCCTCTGATCCAAACAACCAGGCAGTACATCCAGGCTCCCAGCCATCAGTTTGCCCTGGTACATTCCTCCAAAGTCTTGCAACAGTTTTTGATTTTGTATAAACATTCGGCTCAGAATTCTGATAACATTTTGCTTCTTGGGTATCATCCTGATTACAAATAGACGATTCAGTGGTTCTCGGATTTGATTCTTCCTCACTAAATCCCCGCGAAACTTTATCTATTGAATATCCGAAAGTTTGTTGCTGGTTTGTTCCCCAGATTTCTAATTGGAGAGAGGGTCCAAAAACAGGAATACTCCAAAATGATCCCCTTGCATTATAGGAATCATCGTAAGTCCATTTAACCTCGCCTCTGGAATTCTTTACAAAAAGTTTATCCCCCTTTTGGAGTTCAAATTTCTCAAAATGTACGGACACATACGAAGAATTTACATTTTCGAGCATAACCTGTTGGGTCCATAAGATTTCACAAACTCCTCCTTTTGATGCTGGGTAAGGATGAGGTGTTTCGTAGCGTAGTTCTAAAACCTCTCCAAAGGAATCTTGTCCATTTGTATTCATGCTATAGCCGATAAAAGCAAAAAGGAAAAAAAGACTAAAGACGTGGTTGGTTGAGTTTCTCATTTTGTCATCATTTCAGGTGAAGCGATTAGCTTTAGCTAATCGCTTCACCTGATTTTTCAAACAAAACGCTTACGATTTTTGAAAAATAGTGTTAAGGATGAATCGACACTAAGTATTCAAAGAAATGTGGTCAACGTTATTAAGGCCTGGACACATTGCCCATAGCCACTCTACCCCAAATACTCCCACAGTATCCTGACACTCACAAAAATGATGAGTACCGCTGTTAAGCGGCGGACCAAAAGCGGAGATAATTTGTGAGCACCTATTCTCGAGCCTATTTGGCCACCAACTAAAACACAAAGGAGTAGAAGGCTGATCATTTTCCAATCCAAACCAAAAGTTCCCCGGCTAAGGAGACCGGAGATTCCAGCAATGGAATTGACCAGGATAAAAGCCGAACAAGTTGCGGCAATCTTTTTTGCAGTGTCCCAGTGCAATAAATGTAGGACCGGGGATAAGAATATCCCACCACCGATTCCAACCATCCCGGAAAGGAGTCCGATGCCTCCTCCCATAGTTCCATTAAGTAATCTCCGTTTTCCAACGCTACTAACTTCACTTCTGGGGGTATCCCTTTTTCGAACAAAGATCATCAAGCCTGCGACCAACAGGGTGAATCCCAGCAAAACAAAGAAAGCCTCTTCAGCGATCCTTATCCTTCCTCCTAAAAAGGCCATAGGCACGCTTGCCAGAATAATTGGCCACATCTTCTTCCATTTCAGATGGCCCTCCCTATAAAGTATCCAGGTTCCCCCTAACACCACGATGATGTTGCAAGCAAGGGCGGAGAACCTTAGGAAATCATATTCGAATCCATAGAGAGCAAGAATCGCCAGGTATGAACTACCACCACCAAATCCTACAGAGGAGTACAACAAGGCAATCCCAAAAAAGAAAAATAACACCTCTGGATGCTCGATCATAGAATGGTAAATGTAAGGATCGTGATAAAATCGCAGAAATGCCCTATTCAAAAAATACAGCCTTTCGGTTATATCTATCATGGGCCTATCCCCATTAACTTGTAAACAAGAATCCTCTCTTCTCTTCTCCTCTATATCCCTCTTGAATACTTGCGGAACGAATGCGAATAAATATTGTCATACCTGTATCTAATCAAGCCAACGAGATCCCGTTTGCAATTAAGTCTATTATTGCAACCCTTAAGAAATTTTCCGGAGTTAGATTTCGTTTGTTTATTCTAAACGATGCAAGTAATGACAAATCAGGAAAGGCCATTGTCCGCGCTCTTACTGAGGCCAGGACAGGATTGGAGATCTACCTGATGGATAACCACAAAACAGAAGGTCCAACTAAATCCATGTTAAAACTCTATCAAGTGGCCCTTCAAGAGCCATGCGAGTTTATCATCAAGATGGAGATCAACAGGACCTTTTCCTATGATGAGGTTTTGACAAAGTTTTGTACCTATTTGAAATTGAATTCTGGGAAAACCGACGAAGTGGTTACTGGGTTCCGAACGCTGTTTTCACAGCTCGGTCCAACGCCGGAAAACAAGGAAGAGACCCAGGAACGTCTTCAGGAAATGTCAGCTTCAGGATGCTCGGAGGATTATTTCCCGGAATCGGTTGGCGTCCAGGCCTTTCCTTCAGGATTATTGAAAAGACTTCTGAATGCAGAGGTGGTCCAGAGCTATGGCAAAGCCTGGGGATTGGATGTCCTTTTGCCCATCACCGCCAAAAAATGGGGTTGCACACTGACAACCATCCCCATGTATGAGAACAGTTTTTCTCCCAGACCAGGAGAAAGTGCATCTCAGGAATCACAGGACAAGGCCTTTCAATTGGTCTTAAGGATGATATCCGC
>JABDJM010000193.1 GCA_013002475.1 Saprospiraceae bacterium
TATGGAAAGTGGACTTATCTTGAAAATCCTGCCATCAATAAGGTGCATGAGTTGAACATTTCGACTGCCGGTCCAAGGAAGTCAAAAAAAGAAACTGTCAAGCCGCTTTTCACAGAATCTGAACTGATCGCTCATAAACATATAGAAAACGAGTTTGACGATTTCTCAAGAGAGATCCTGATACCACACAAGCAATCAGAACATGGTCCTTCAATCGCCGCGGGCGATGTAAATGGGGATGGATTGTCAGATTGTTTCATAGGAGGCGCAGCAGAGTCATCTGGTGTTTTGTACCTGGGACAAATTGGCGGTGGTTTCTCAAAAGCTCCAAGTCAGCCCTGGAATTCCGATAGAGCCAGCGAGGACCTTGGTACTCTGTTTTTTGATGCTGATTCCGATGGGGATTTGGATCTGTATGTAGTTAGCGGTGGAAGCGAATTCAAACCCGGGAACAAATTATACCAGGATAGACTATATATTAATAATGGAGCCGGAACTTTCTCAAAAGGGAGTTTACCTGCTTTTGCTGAAAGTGGCCAGGCCGTACTATCCAATGATGTGGATGGCGACGGAGATCTCGATCTTTTTGTCAGCGGCAGAATAGTGCCTGGTAAATATCCTTCTCCGGCGAATAGCTACCTGCTTATCAACGAGGGAGGAAAGTTTACAGATAAAACAGATGAACTTGCTCCCAATTTCAAGGCTCTCGGCTTAGCCTCGGATGCGGTTTTTTCAGACATCGATGGGGATAATGACAAAGATCTTTTGGTAGTAGGGGAATGGATGAAGATCCATGTATTTCTGAATTCAAATGGAAGCTTTGAAGACGCTACTGAAAATTATGGTCTGGGAGAGTCAAGAGGTTGGTGGTGGACCATCGAAGAGGGTGATTTTGATGAGGACGGAGATCCGGATTTCATTGTGGGTAACCTGGGTATGAATGCTAAGTTCAAAGCAAAACCTGACAAACCATTTATGGTGTACGGGAATGACTTTGATAACAATGGAACCAATGATGTTGTCCTGGCAAAATACTATGGAGACCATGTGGTACCAGTCCGTGGACGGGAATGCTCTTCTGAGCAGATGCCTTTCATAGCAGAGAAGTTTCCAACCTTTGAGGGATTTGCAACAGCTAGTTTGGATAATATCCTTCCTCAGCAGAAGTTAGACCAGGCAGTTCAATACCAGATCAAGTCCTTTAAAAGCATCTTGCTTATTAATGAGGGTGGCTCATTTTCAAAGAAGTATTTGCCGGTGGAGGCTCAGTTCTCTCCCCTACGGGATGCAGTCGTACTTGATCTTAATTCGGATGGACATCTTGATGTTGTTGGCGCCGGTAACATGTATGGGGCCGAGGTGGAGACTATGCGATATGATGCAGGGATCGGATTCTGCTTGCTAGGCGATGGTAAAGGTGGTTTTGAATCTCTCCCTGTTGGTGAAAGTGGCTTCTTTGCCCCACACGATGCAAGAAGCATAGTATCCATCCAGCAGGATGGAAAGCTCGTTCTTATGGTAGCCAACAATAATGAAAAGGTGCAGAGCTTCGTAAAGATGCTACCTAGTTTATAAAACTTCGCGCTTGAACAAATCGATTCTATGAAGTCTACAATTGTATATCTGTTAGGAATGATTTCCTTCTTGTTTCTTATTTCCTGCAGTCAAAAACCAGATGGTGAAATCGATGGTCCTGTTTTTCAATTACTGGAACCAGGGAAAACTGGTATTTCATTTTCAAACACCATTGTCGAAGACAAACAATACAACCATCTAATTTGGTCGCATGTGTATTCAGGGGCCGGGTTAGGACTTGGAGATATTAATAATGACGGATTGTCGGACGTTTTCTTTGCTGGGAACATTGTGGAAGACGCCATTTATCTGAACAAGGGAGATTTGCAATTTGAAGATATCACTCCTACCTCAGGAATAGTTCAGGATAAAGGATGGTCCACGGGGGTAACCTTTGGTGATGTAAACCAGGATGGCTATGATGATATCTATGTGTGCAGATTGGGGTGGACACAAAATCCGAATGACAGAAGGAACCTTTTGTACATAAATAACGGGGACAATACTTTTTCTGAAAGATCAATGGAGTTGGGTGTAAATGACGGGGGGTTTTCAATCCAGGCCACTTTTTTTGACATGGATAGGGATGGAGACCTTGATTTATTTGTTGCAAATCAACCCCCGGATCCACGATTGATAAGTAGGTTTAAATTAAAGCCAGAGGAAACAAAAGAATTGTACCTGGATAAATTGTATAGGAACAATGGCAAAGGTCAATTTGAAGAGGTTTCTGAACAATATGGTGTTGCAGGTTATGGATATGGGTTGAATGTTGTGGCTAGCGATATAAATGGAGATGGGTGGACTGATTTGTATGTTTCAAACGATTACGATTCACCTGATTTTCTTTATATCAATCAAAAAGGGAAATCCTTTGTAAACAACATAAACGAATCTATAAAGCATATTTCCAACTTCGCGATGGGAAGTGACATTGCCGACTATGATAATGATGGACTATTAGATATAGCTGTTGTGGATATGGCTTCAGCTGATCACATCAGGTCAAAGACCAATATGGGATCAATGCGACCTGACCGGTTTTGGAAATTTGTTGAGAACGGGAAACACTATCAGTACATGTTCAATACCCTACAAAAGAATAATGGTAACGGAAGTTTTAGTGAAATTGGTCAAATGGCTGGGATATCCAAGACTGATTGGAGCTGGGGTATAGTGATGGCTGATTTTGATAATGATTCCTATAAGGACGTCGCAATTACAAACGGAATCCAAAGGGATATCAGGAATAATGACTTTCAATACAAAATCAAAAAAGCAAACGAAAGCGGGCAAACCCAGTTCAATATCCTTGATGTTGTCAATTTAGTCCCCTCCACACCTATTTCAAATTTCATATTTAAGAATGACGGAGGTTTGACCTTTTCGGAAGTGACAAAAGATTGGGGTTTCGACCAACCAGGTTTTTCTCATGGGATGGGCTATGCTGATCTGGACAATGATGGAGATTTGGATCTAATAATCAATAATCAAAGTTCTACGGCTGTAGTTTATAAGAACACCCAAGCAAATAAGGAAAACTATATCCGTTTCAATCTAAAGGGCCCTAAAGGAAATCCCCATGCATATAATGCTAAAGTGGTTATTAAATATAATGGGGGCACACAGGTTTCTGAAATCACTTCAACCCGGGGTTATATGTCTTCTTCAGAACCTGTGGCACATTTCGGTTTGGGAGATATTTCAGAGATCCAATCTGCTGAGATCATATGGCCTTATGGGAAATGGACCTATCTGGAAAATCCTGCCATCAATAAGGTACATGAGATAGACATAACGAAGGCCGGACCTCGGAAATCTAAAGAAGCACCAATCAGTCCGCTTTTCAAGGAATCTGAGTTAGTCGTTCATCAACATGTTGAAAATGAGTTTGACGATTTCGCCAGAGAAATTCTAATACCGCATAAGCAATCAGAACATGGTCCTTCAATCGCTGCCGGCGATGTAAATGGGGATGGATTGTCAGATTGCTTTGTAGGAGGTGCCGCTGAGTCTTCGGGTGTTTTGTACCTAGGGCAAACAGGCGGCGGGTTCTCGACTGCTTCGAGCCAACCCTGGTATTCAGACCGAGCCAGCGAAGATCTTGGTACTCTGTTTTTTGATGCTGACGCTGATGGGGATCTGGATCTGTATGTTGTAAGCGGTGGAAGTGAATTCAAACCTGGAAATAAACTATACCAGGACAGACTATACATTAATAATGGAGCAGGGACCTTCTCAAAAGGGAGTTTACCTGCTTTTGCTGAAAGCGGTCAGGCGGTACTATCCAATGATGTGGATGCCGACGGAGATCTTGATCTTTTTGTCAGTGGTAGAATAGTACCCGGTAAATATCCTTCTCCGGCCAATAGTTATCTACTGATTAACGAGGGAGGAAAGTTCACGGATAAAACGGACGAATTAGCTCCGGGTTTCACAGGCCTCGGTCTCGCCAGCGATGCGGTATTTTCGGATATAGATGGTGATAACGACAAAGACCTTTTGGTGGTAGGAGAGTGGATGAATATTCAGGTTTTCCTAAATACAAACGGAGCTTTTGAAGATGCCACAGAAAACTATGACCTCGGAGATTCAAGAGGTTGGTGGTGGACCATCGAAGAAGGCGATTTTGATGGGGACGGAGATCCTGATTTCATCGTGGGTAACCTGGGCATGAATGCCAAGTTCAAAGCAAAATCTGACAAGCCCTTTATGGTGTACGGGAATGACTTTGACAACAACGGAACAAATGATGTTGTCCTTGCAAAATACTATGGAGACAACGTAGTGCCAGTTCGCGGGCGAGAGTGCTCTTCTGAGCAGATGCCTTTTATCGCGGATAAGTTTCCAACCTTTGAGGGATTTGCTACAGCCAGTTTGGATAATATCCTTCCTGAGCAAAAATTGGACAATGCCGTTCAATACAAGATCAAGTCCTTCAAAAGCATTTTGCTGATCAATGAGGGAGGCTCATTTTCAAAGAAATATTTGCCGTTAGAGACTCAAGTTTCTCCCCTACGGGATGCAGTTGTACTTGATCTGAATTCGGATGGTCATCTTGACGTTGTGGGTGCCGGAAATATGTATGGGGCAGAAGTAGAAACTATGCGATATGATGCAGGGATCGGATTCTGCTTGCTAGGCGATGGAAAAGGCGGTTTTGAATCTCTCCCTGTTGGTGAAAGTGGATTCTTTGCTCCACACGATGCAAGAAGCATAGTATCCATCCAGCAGGATGGAAAGCTGGTTCTTTTGGTAGCCAATAATAATGAAAAGGTGCAGAGCTTTACGCTTGATAAACCGTCTATGTAGGGATAAAAAAAAAGTCGCAATCAAGATGATCGCGACTCACTACAACAAATTATAATCCCATGAACATATCCAAATCGTGTGACCATTTCTGGTCCTTCCGGAATATTTTCCGGGCGCTCTTTCGAGCTTATATTTTGCAGGGAAAAAGATTTGATTGAAGATTGCATTCTCAAAACTGAGGAATGCAATCTTACAATCAAAGACAAATTATAATCCCATGAACATATCCAAATTTGATAAGTCTCACTTTTAAGACTTCTTTACATTACAATACTGCGATATTTTACCCTTGAAAAAAACTACAATAAACACCAATTGTGAAAATTTGTAAAGCAGTTATATTTATAAAACCTTGAAAATCAGGAAAATAATATTTTATAAGGTGAAAAAAATCAGCCTACTTTGATATTAGTTTCTTCAAAATATGACCGTTATTTGCGGTATATGAATGCACAAATGGGGCCTGAGGAATGAAGAAGGACGATACTCTACGATTCAACATTGACCTAACATTATCCTGGATCCAGGCCATCCTCACCCGCCTGATCCCAAAAGAAATATCCTTCGGAGAAAACAAGGTGAAGTTCCTGGGACCTAGCCAATGTGAATTTGGGACTAATACGATAAACATTGTCAGCCAAATGGCCCTGGACTACCATCCTATGACTGGCGTGGCCGTCCAATCTAATCTTGAGGTAATTTCCTCTATGAGTCTAAAGGCCTTTCCGGAAGTCTCCTATCAGGCAAAAAGAATAAGGCTTCTCAATCAGCCCAGCGTAAAACTGGCCTCCTTCTTCAAAGTCCCGGTAAAAAGAGTTTTGGAAACGCAAATTGAGCGTCTCCGACCCCAGGCTGAAAAAGCGATCGAGGGCCAACTAAACTCAATGATTCGGGAGCAACTAAATGATGCCTTTCAGACCCTGGCTGAAAGCTTCCCCCAAAACATTTCCATGGACATCCTGTCTCCAAAATGGACTTTCCAGGGAAATCTCGAGGAGGGAAAAATCGAAATGCTTGTTAAAGCAAATCTCATGTCGCGGGAAGGAGACTCAAAGATCAAACTGGCTTTCCAAAAAAGAGAAAAGGGAGGAGTGGATATCGACTTACATCTGAAGTCGGATTTCTTCAAACCTATATTAGATTCAACACTTCCCGGCTTTGATCCGGATGTGGCAAACCTGGATCTGAAAGTCGCTTCTGCAAAAATGAAGATCCTGGAGGAGTTCATGTACGTGGTGATAGACTTTGAGGATCCGGAACAAGGACATATGACCTTTAAATGTGTTCCTCAGATCCGAGAGGGTGACACGGGCATCGAGATCCGGATAATTGATCTCGCCTGGCGTGGAGGTTCCCTGGTGCAGCAGGGCTTGCTACGACTTTTTGAAGCTCCCATTAAAAGAAGGATCACCCGGGCCTTATCTTTTTCAAAAGAGCAGCTCCAGGATATGATTGCCGGATATTTAATCGATCTTTCGGATAGAAAGCTGAAAGACATCGGTGGAGAGGTGGATTCCTTTTCAACGAATCTTTTGATTTCCGGTCTCAGAGTTGACGGTAATCAATTATTGGTTCGTGGCTCTCTGGCCGGAGAAGTAAATCTTGACTTTACAGAGTTTGAAGTATCCTAATTCGAGCGCAATTTCTGCCGGGCATGATCACACCCTTGATTCCGCCCGAAATATTCTCATCGATGGAGGTAACGCAGTAGATGCGGCCATAGCCGCCTTTGCTACTGCATGCATAGCAGAGCCTTGTATGGCCTCTGCAGGAGCTGGTGGATTTGCCGTGGTCTATATGGATCGGCAGGATCCTGTACTTGTAGATTTCTTTTGCCAAACTCCAAAAAGCAAAAACCGGGAAAGGGACCTGGACTTCCTGCAGATCCCCGTTGATTTTGGGGAAGCAAAGGAAGTGTATTACGGTGGACTGGCTTCTATGGCCCTACCGGGGTCAGTGGCAGGCTTATTTGCTCTTCATGACCGATGGGGCAGCCGACCGATGAGAATGTTATTTGAGCAAGCGATCCATCATTCCAGGGAAGGTGTCCCTATAAATGATTTTCAACACCATGACCTTTCTCTGCTAAGCTCGGTCTTTGATTTTTATCCAAGGGGAGGAAAATTATTCAAACCGGATGGTGAGCTGATCAAAGTCGGAGAAGTTTTGCGATTGCAGCAGTTTGCCGATTTCCTGGACTATTTAGGCCGGGAAGGAAAAGATGCCTTTTATAAAGGGGAGGTGGCAGGCAAACTGATCAGTGCTTGCGAAGAAAATGGAGGTTTTCTAAGCAGAGAGGACCTGGAATCCTATTCGGTGGAATTTCGCAAACCTCTGCAGAAGCGAGTAAAGAACCTGGACGTTTTTACAAATGGCTTTCCCTCCATCGGCGGGCCATTAATGACTGCGGCCCTGGAGGAGGCAAATAAATTGAGTACTTTCTCTGAAATGATCATCCCGTCCTTTTTAAGGATGGAATCCTTTCAAAAGGATCCCCAAAAGATCGCAGAATATTTAGGAAGGAATAGGAGAGGGGCCACCTCTCATTTCAATATACTAGATCGTTGGGGCAACGCCGTTGCACTAACC
>JABDJM010000219.1 GCA_013002475.1 Saprospiraceae bacterium
GGCTTGGATACTGTGGCCTTTGCAGAATTCAATGATTTTCTGGTTCAAAATTTCCCATTAGTTGACTCCCTTCTGGAGCATGAGACCATTAATGAGTTTTCCCATGTATTTGAATGGAAGGGTAAAGACGAATCACTTGAACCTATCCTACTAATTGCTCATCTGGATGTAGTGCCAATTGCCACCGAAACCGCCTGGCATGAGCCTCCTTTTTCTGGCAAAGTAAAAGAAGGATATCTATGGGGCAGAGGGTCGTTGGATGACAAGCTAAATGTCGTAGGAATTTTGGAGGCCGTGGAATGGATGCTGGAAAATCAATACCATCCCCAACGCTCGGTCTACCTGGCCTTCGGTCATGATGAGGAGATCGGAGGAGCCAAAGGGGCTCAGGCTATGGCAGCGAAATTCCTGGAAGAAGGCCTAAGGTTCTCCTATGTGTTGGATGAAGGAATGATCATACTCGAGGAAGCCTTTCCGGGCCTAGAACCTCCGGTAGCCTTTATTGGGTTGGCGGAAAAGGGATATACCAGTATGAAACTTGTTGTGGATGTAGGCGAGGGGGGTCATTCCAGCATGCCTCCAGCCATGACGGCCATTGGAGCATTAGGCAAAGCGATCGCTGATCTGGAGGCAGACCCATTTGAGGGGTCCGTGGATGGCATCGCCGGGATGACCTTTGACTATATCGGGCCAGAACTTCCATTCCTGCAAAAGGTCGTTTTTGCCAACCGTTGGTTATTTGAAGGTTTGTTAAAAAGGCAACTGTCAAAAGCCAAGACTACCAATGCCCTAATCAGAACTACAACGGCTCCCACCATTATTCATGGAGGCGTAAAGGATAACGTCCTGCCCTCCACAGCAGAAGCCACCATTAATTTTAGGATCAAGCCGGGAGAAACCATAGAAACGGTCACCGAGCGGGTTAATAAGGTCATAGATAATCCCAGAGTCAAAGTAGATCTGATGGATCAGGTATTTTCCTCAGACCCTTCAAAGGTCTCTCCTGTCGAAAGCTTTGGATTCAATACACTCCAGCATACTATCCAGGAGATCTTTCCTGAGGTTGTGGTTTCGCCAACCCTGGTCATCGCAGGAACCGATTCACGGCATTATGAACCTGTAAGTGATCACATCTACCGCTTTATGCCTGTGCAGTTGAAAACTGAAGATCTGTCAAGAATTCATGGGAGCAATGAGCGGATCCACATCGACCAATACCGAAAGCTAGTAAAGTTCTATATCCGGCTATTAGAAAACAGCACCAGGTAATTATTGAAAAAGTAATGCGTTTTATCGCTTCAGAAGATTCAGCAAATACTCTCCGTATCCGCTTTTTATATACTTGTGACCAAGCTTTTCTAATTGGGCATCATCGATGAAGCCCATCTGGTGAGCGACTTCTTCAATACAGCCGATTTTTAAACCTTGCCGATCTTCTATGACCTCAATAAATTGTCCAGCCTGCATAAGGGATTTGTGAGTCCCGGTATCGAGCCAGGCAACTCCCCTTCCAAGGACTCCTACTTTCAAATTCCCGGCTTCGAGATAGATCCGGTTTACATCCGTGATCTCATATTCGCCTCTGGCTGAGGGTTCCAGGTTTTTACAAATATCAACCACATCCTTATTGTAAAAATATAAGCCAGGGACGGCGTAATTAGATTTTGGATGGGCTGGCTTTTCTTCAATAGAGATGGCCTTGAAATTATCATCAAACTCCACTACACCATATCTCTCCGGATCCGCCACCTGGTAGGCAAAGACAACTCCTCCTTCAGGGTTTGCACTTTCCCGCAGGAGCTCTTCCATTCCTGCACCATAAAATATATTGTCTCCCAAAATAAGGGAAGCAGGGTCACCAGCAATAAACTCTTCCCCGAGGACAAATGCCTGGGCTAATCCATTAGGTTCATATTGAGGTACATAGGAAATGTTGCAGCCGATCTCGGATCCGTCGCCAAGAACCTTCTCAAAATTCGGTAGGTCATGTGGGGTTGAAATGATCAGTATATCCCTTATCCCAGCGCTCATCAAAGTGGAAAGCGGATAATAGATCATGGGTTTGTCATAGACGGGCATAAGCTGCTTGGAAACAGCCAAAGTGAGTGGGTACAGTCGAGTACCTAATCCTCCTGCCAGAATAATTCCTTTCATTGGATAATTTTATTGCCACGTATCGTATACGGAAAAACGGAAAAGGTGTTTTCCTAAGAATTCTAGCTGACTCCTTGTTCCTGAAAGATCTTTCTGATCCTCAGACTTAGTTCCAGCGGTTTGAAGGGCCGGGTAACGAAGTCGGTGGCACCCAATCTGACAGCCTCAAGGATGTCTTCATCTTCTTCGATCCGACAGATCAAAACGATGGGTTCCTTTGATTTCTTTTCTTCTCTCAGCTTTTGGATGAGGCTCAGCCCGTCAATATCCGTTGTTTGTTTATCAATAACGATCAGGTCAGGTTTGTCCTGATCATATAATTCCAGCGTTTCTTCTCCGGATTTTCCAATGGTGATATCGTGCCCCTGTTTATTGAGCCTAAATTCTAAAGCTGTCAGAAGCACATCCTCTTCCTCGCAAACCAGGATTTTCATAATTCTAAAAATGGTTGGCCCAAAAGTAGGGAATTGAAGCCAGAACGGAAAAGTGAGGATCTAGAGCTCGTCAAAGACTCCCTGGAGCTCCTCATGGACCTTTGGCCATGTGTTTTCGAGGATATCAATGAATCCCCTATAGGTCCCGGTATCCTCGGCATTTTTGCTGAGCATTTCCATTGTTTTATTGGCCTCTGTCATTTCGGGATTCCCGACAAAGGAAAGGGTGGATTTCATCTTATGAGCGACAGAACTAAGCTCTTTCCAGTTTTCTTCAGCGCAAAACTTTGCCATCTTTTCCAGCTCAAGGGGCATTTCTTCAAAGAGCATGCCCAGCATGACTTTTTTCATTTCTGCATCCCCATCGGACATCATGTTTAGATAATCCAGATTGATATAGGAGTAGGCCTTATCTGTTTCCATTGACATAATTTGCAATTTTTGAGAATAACTGATCCGGATCAAATGGCTTCAGAACAAAATCATCAAATCCGTATTCCTTGAACTTTTCATCCTTGGATATGTGCGCATGGGCAGTCATCGCCAGGATGGGTATATGATTTTTTTGAGGCATTTTATTACGCACAAAACTTACCGCCTCATATCCATCCATTACCGGCATCTGAATATCCATCAGGACGATATCGAAATCATTTTCTGCTAATAGATCACAGCCTATTTTTCCATTGTCCGCAATCATAATTTCGATCCCCTCATACTTTTTCTCCAAAGTTTTTCGGGCTACCAGTTGGTTCATTTTATGATCCTCAACAAGCAGGAGTTTTAAAGGTCCTTGTTTTTGTACTTCTGAAACTTGTGTTGCTTTGACTTCCTCCTCTACAAAATTTGGATCCCCTTCTGCCAATTGAATATCAAAATAGAAAACGGATCCTTTTCCAACTTCGGATCGCACACCGATCTGTCCGTTCTGTTGATCCACAATATTCTTTGAGATAGCCAAGCCAAGTCCTGTTCCTTCAAAGATGCGATCCTTAGTTCTTATCCTTGTGAAAGTACCGAATACAGCATCTAATTTATCGTCAGGGATTCCGATGCCCGTATCTTCTACCTCGAAATAGAGCCTGGTTTTCTCCCCCTCTTTTCCACGATTTTGCACCCGTACAATGACATGTCCTTTATCAGTAAACTTCACAGCATTTCCCACCAGGTTGTATAGCACCTGATTCAGGCGAAGCTTATCACCGATCAGAACATTCGGGACGTTAGAGGCGATCTCAAACTTAAAATCCAATTGCTTTTCTGTCGCTTTGTATTGCATGACATTGATCATGTTTTCCAAAAGCAGATTCAATTGGAATGGTTTATCATCAAAAATGATCTTACCATTTTCCAGTGTAGAGATCTCAAGAATATCGTTGATAATCCCCAACAAAATTTCTGAGGATTGCTTAATGCTATGAATGTATTTATACTGCTCAGGTTGCAGGTCAGTCTGGATTACCAGATTGCTCATACCCAGTATCGCATTCATGGGTGTGCGCATCTCATGAGAGATGCTGGCAATGAAACGCTCCTTCATCTTAGCTGACTGTTCAGCCACCTCCTTCGCCTTTCTAAGTTCTTCAGACTTTTTGGTCTCGGTAATATCCTGGATAATTCCATAAAGGGTCTCAGTATCCGGTGTTGGCCTTTGCATTTTGATCTGCACAAAAGCAATCCGCTTCTCTCCATCCTCCTTGATCATTTCCACCTCATCCTTAAACATCCCTGAAGCCATGGCTTTGTCTATCCAGGCTCGGACCTGATGAAAAGGGTGCTTTGGATCTATGAGCAGATCTTTAAGTTTGATCGCTTTCCGAGGTTTGAGACCGAATAGACGGAACACTTCTGAAGAAGCTTCAAATTCGTCTGAGGCAGGAATAAACTCCCAGTTGCCAATGTGGGCGATTCTTTGTGTCTCCTCGAGTCGCCTTAGGACATTCCGTCGCTCAATTGAGTAGCGAAGTGTCTTGGCGAGGCCATCAGCTTCAAAAGCACCTTTGACAAGAAAGTCCTGAGCGCCAGCTTTGACGGCATTTACTCCTAGTGTCTGATCGGAAAGTCCGGTCAGTACGATAACGTTATTGTCAGGGAATTTGGCAAGTAGCTTTTCAAGGGTTTCAAAGCCCCGGCTATCCGGTAAAGTCAGGTCAAGTAGTATTGCCTGGTATTCATTGCCTTCTTCGAGTCTGCTGATCCCATCGCCAAGAGTGGTCTCATGGGTGATCTCAAAATCACTCATCTCCGTGTCCATCAGCAGAAGCTCAACCAAGCGGGCATCGCCAGGGTTGTCCTCAATAAGCAGCAGCTTATTAGCAACCTGAACTTCCATCTTCGAATTCAAATCCTTTGAGTCCACGGTATTGGCGGCTTGATCGGGAGTATTATAATTTGTCTCCAAAGCTATTGGTTTTGAAGGAAAGATCCCTTAAAATCCTCAATCTGAGGAGGATACGAAAAATCTTTGCGGACCTGCATGGTCCTTCTTTTTGTACGCAAAAAACTATCCAAAAAGTGCTGATTCTACCTAGGAATTAACGAGGCAAAAAAACGAAAGTTGCACTGGGAGGAGCAATCAAAAAGACGCAAACAAAGGCCTCAGGGTCCTTAAACACCTCTCTGAACCGATCTACCCGGCTGGCTTCCACAAGGCCTTTTGTCACAAATTCCTCCAAGGTCGAGGCGTGAAGGTTCACCGCCGGGGCCGGTGCTTCCACCAAAGGGATGCCTAATTCGATGGCTTCCCTGGCGGCCACGATGATAGGATATTTGGAAACATCCTCGTTAAGAATGGTTTCAACTGCCTGGCTCAACATATTCTTATAAGGGGCCAGATCATCCTGCAATTGAAAAAATAATTCTTCGGTATTCATGCTTTTTCTTCCGCTGTCTACTAATAAAATTCCGAATCCAGATAGGAAAGGACATCGGTAGTTTCGATTAAGTTGTTCGGAATTTCGATCCTTTTCTTCTCTTTTAAATCAAATAGCAAGGGTTTTTGTTCTCCTTTGATCCTGGCTATGGCAAATCTGCCAGTCTTGCGATCCCTGATAACCCTTCCGGAAAGTTCTTTTGAATATCCATCCATTTTTGACAAGTGGATCTTTCCCTCTATTAAATCGGAGATAACCGGATAAACGGTAGCATCTTCTTTGACAAAAAACAATTGCCGGATCACCTGGGACTCAGGGTCCTTGTATTCTGATTTCGGGAAAAAGGGTTTTGGACTTTTGACATCTGACAGGTCAAAGGCAAAGGTCCCTTTTCCTTTTTCAGCTCCCAATAGGACGGAACCCATTACGGTCAGACCCAAAGGTTGACCAGCATCTTGAGTCCGGGGTCTCGGACTCAAATATTTTGGGAACATCGGAGGAAGTAATTCCTTTCTCCTGGCATGGTAGCAATACACCTCATCTATCCCCTGGACACAGACAACTTCGTTATTGCTTTCGTAAGTGTTACCCTGCAAAATGTAAGGAGTCGGTTCTTCACCAAAACCCGGAAGACTGTTATAGCTGATCATATTACAGTCCCAAGTGGTGTACACCTGAAAGGTCCGGTAAAGAGGTTTGTTGAATTTGTTTATGTCATCCCCTTGAGCTGCCAATGCGAAAAGCATTTGCTTTTCTTTTAGCCAGTAGGATTGTCCCTTTTGGGGTTTACCATATATGCGGCAATCAAAAGTGTCGGGTAGGGCAACCGTAGTTACCGGCGTTTCAGTTTTAGTTTGGGATGCAGTATCGTTATTAGCTTGCTTACAAGCCTGCCAAAAAATTGGAGATAAGATCAACAGAAAAATTAACCTGTACATTTGATTGATTAATGTTTTGCAATATAGGCTAAATGAAATCCATGAATCAACCCAATCCCGAACTATTAAAACAACTTGTCCAGGTAAAAATGCCTTTTGGGAAATATCAGGGTAGGTTGATCGCTGATCTTCCTGAGCCCTACCTGATTTGGTTTAGAAAAAAAGGCTATCCAAAAGGAAAGTTGGGTGTACTAATGGAAACTTGCTATGAGATTAAGTCAAACGGTTTAGAAGAAATTTTATATGAACTTAAATCCTTGTTCTCAGAAAAAACTGACAAGAAATAATTACTTTCGATTAATATTTCGAGGATGTTTTTTCGAACACTGACCATAATATTCTTCGGTACATTCTTATGTTGTTCTCCCTCACCTAGTGAAGCACCAAACAAATCTCAAACACAAAGCCCGGCAATTCGTCCGGGATTTATTCACACAGTTTATTTTTGGATGAAGGATGAAATCTCTCCTACGGAGAGATCTTTTTTTGAAGAAGGTTTAGAAAAACTTTCTTCCATCGAAAGTATTCAAGAAGTGTATTGGGGTCCTCCCGCCATGACACCAAGAGAGGTGGTTGACAATAGTTATGATTATGCTTTTGTTGTTCACTTTAAAAACGTGCAAGCGCATGATGCCTATCAGGTGGACAAATTGCACTTAGATTTTATCGAAGCATCAAAACATCTTTGGGAAGATGTGCAGGTGTATGATAATTTGGTGGAGGATTAAACATTGCGCTTCTCTGGATTAAAAATTACGCTCCTCTGGAGCTCGTTTTCTCTAATATTTTTTATCTATAAAAATTGCGCCCCTCTGGGGCTTTTAGGTACATGAATGGATGGGCAAGCCCCAAGGATTGGGGTTTTTCAAGAGTTTGCAATGCTAATCAAATTGTGCTGCCAGTCCTGTGGGGACGGCAGCTTCATAGCAAATCGATCACAGGCAAAGAACCCCGTAGGGGTGACACATACCTCCCAACATTCCCGGGCTCAGCAACCTGCCTGCCGGTCTCCGGGGGCCAAAGCC
>JABDJM010000226.1 GCA_013002475.1 Saprospiraceae bacterium
CCTATGAACTAACCAAAGAGAGTATTCAGGCTCCGAATGTGAAACGAACCGGGGATTTTCGAAAGGACAGGAACATAAGAACAGGATCTTCCCATCCCTATGATTATAAAAGATCGGGCTATGATAGGGGACACCTTACCCCTGCAGGAGATATGGCATTTTCAAAGAATTCAATGTCCAGCACCTTTCTGATGAGCAACATCTCTCCTCAAATAAGAGGATTTAATGGAGGTGTCTGGAGAGAATTAGAGGAAAACGTTCGGGATTGGGCCTATAGTTTCCGGCATTTGTATGTGGTATCTGGACCCGTACTTACTAGAAAACCGCTTACCTACATAGGTGACAACCAGGTCGCTGTTCCGTCATATTATTATAAGGTTTTGCTGGATGTACGTGAGCCTGAGGAAAAGGGGATCGCATTTTTGCTCCCCAATGAAGTGACTGATAAACATCTACGGGAGTTTGCTGTCCCGATAGATCAGGTAGAAGAGCTTACAGGAATTGACTTTTTTCCGAATCTTTTACCATCCAGTCAAATCGAAAATCTGGAACGAAACATAGATATTAGCAAATGGAAATTCGACGAGGGCAAATTTAATTCCCGGGTCAGAAATTGGAATAACAGATAAAATCAAAACATGTCAAATAAAGAAGCATTCAAGAAAGTAATTGATGAGGGTTACGATGTAGAGGGAAAATCTATAATCCTGGGCGGAGCAATGATGGAAGGGGAGGTTCTCCCCGAAACATTTGTTCGTTTACCCTTGGAAACTTTGAACCGTCATGGTTTGATAGCCGGGGCCACCGGATCGGGAAAGACAAAAACCCTTCAGATCATTGCCGAGCAATTAGCGGATGTTGGTGTCCCTTCATTGCTGATGGATATCAAGGGAGATCTTTCCGGAATCGCTCAGCCATCTGGCGGACATCCAAAGATCGATGAGAGACATGAATTAATTGGCTTTCCTTTTATTCCAGGCTCTACCAAAGTAGAGTTCCTTTCCTTGTCCAATGAACCAGGGGCACGTCTTCGAGCCACAGTATCTGAGTTTGGCCCGGTCCTGCTTTCCAAGATCATGGACCTGAGCGAAGCTCAGCAGGGAGTGCTGGCAGTTGTATTCAAATTTTGCGATGACAGGAACCTTCCTTTACTTGACCTTAAGGACCTAAAGGAGACACTTAAATATTTGACGGATGAAGGGAAGGAGGAAATTGAAGATGAATACGGCCGGCTTTCCACAGCCTCGGTAGGGACGATCATGCGAAAGATCGTTGAGCTTGAGCAACAAGGGGGTGAGGTGTTTTTTGGAGAGACTTCTTTCGACCCGGAAGATCTGATCAGAAAAACCAAGGATGGAAAAGGGATCGTAAATATTCTTCGTGTAACAGACATTCAGGATAAGCCACTTCTGTTTTCCACTTTCATGCTGCAACTTCTTGCGGAGATCTATGCTGAGTTCCCAGAGCAAGGTGATGCTGATAAACCTAAATTGGTCATATTTATTGATGAAGCGCACCTTGTGTTTGATTCTGCTTCAAAGGCACTTCTTAACCAAATAGAGACCATCGTAAAATTGATCCGGTCAAAAGGAGTAGGACTCTTTTTTGTAACCCAAAATCCAGCAGATATTCCTGAAGAGGTATTGGGACAGTTGGGGCTGAAAGTCCAACATGCATTAAGAGCATTTACCGCTAAGGACAGAAAGGCCATCAAATTAGCAGCACAGAATTATCCTGAAACTGATTTTTATGATGTTGAAGAATTATTGACATCCCTGGGTATTGGTGAAGCATTTGTAACGGCGCTAAATGAAAAAGGAATTCCAACCCCGCTTGTGCACACTATGCTAAGAGCTCCACAGTCAAGAATGGATGTTCTTTCTGATGTTGAAATTGATGAGATTTTATCTGAATCTGAACTAGCTGAGTATTACAATAAGGAAGTCGACCGTGAAAGTGCATATGAGATTCTGAAGGAAAAAATCGCGGAGGCAAATGAGGATGAACATCAGGAAAAGATGCGCAAGCAAAGAGGCAGACCCAGAAGAGATAAATCGACCATTGAAAAAGTGGTGAATAGTACGACAACGCGCCAAATAGGGAGAACTATTGCCAGAGAGGTAACCCGAGGCCTTCTGGGTGTTCTTGGGATCAGTACAACCAAAAGGAGGAGGTCAAGGAGACGTTCAATTTTTTAGTTTCTTGGCAAGGATTTTATAAACTTCTCCCAGGGAGTCCTCTTGTAATGCTCTTCTGCGAAGTACCTCAATATTAAGATGAGTTTTTGTTCTGTGATCTTTCCTGAAAAGGTTTGCAAAGTTTTCTGATCCTTATCAAGGATCTTCATCTGTGGACTAATTGTATCATTTTTCTTTCGCTGTAGATAGGGGGAGACCAGATTATCGGGAAGCTTGAGAGCTCCAGGCCTGATTGTCTCAGAAGCATACACATAATGCTTTTGAAGAATCTGCTGGACTTCGGGGTTTTGTAAGGCTGTCTTTTTGAAATTCTCAGTCAATAAACAATCTACACGCTGTTCAATCAAAAAGATTAATCTTGATTGTTTAACACCAATTTCATTTGCTTCGTCAAGACTGACGGGTTCTATTTGCGCAGTGAGATTTGAAACCAGTCCAATAAGAAGGACCGGCAATATTTTGAGTAGCATAGGTATTCCAGTGTTCATAACTGCAGACAAATAAAAAACATGGATAGTTGTCTAATTACTATTCGAGATCCTCGGTTTAATAATACATTAACCTTTCTCCTCAGGAAGAAAAATCTCCAGCCTATCTCCTAAAATATCCAAGTCTTTGTATTTCTTATGTCCGCTAAGGAGAGGTGAAGGAATTCCTGAACTCAATTTTTTTGAGCCAGTAAAAACTCGTATTTCATCCCAATACTTTGAAGCGATATAGCTACTCAAAATCTTCTTGCCACCTTCCACAAGTAAAGTGTTTATTCCCGCCTCAAAAAGTTCTTTATTTAGAAATTCAGGGAGCTCCAGCCCCTTTGGAATTAACTTTCGTGTGACATGGTTTAACGAAAATTCCCGCTCAGGAGTGGTTTTTGAAATGACCCATACCGGAGTCTCCTCGGAAAAGATATTCATGGACGGGTCCAAACGATGGTTAAAATCCGGAACTATTCGAAGTGGATTTTGCCCATAACCAAAGCGAGTTGTAAGTGAGGGATTGTCAACCAAAACCGTCCCAATGCCGACAAGTATGGCACTTGTTCGGGACCTCCATTGATGCACCAATCTTTTTGACCAGGCATTGGTAAACCATACCTGCTCATCGGACTTGCCCATGAATCCGTCCTTGCTTTGAGCGAACTTCAGAATTATTCGGGGTCGCCCATACCTTTCTACTGTCTGAAAGGCCTTGTGAGGAATTTCTACAAAGGGCCATTTCTCAGTGGTTATTACATTGATTCCCATGGATTCCAGATCAAGAATCCCGGAGCCTGAAATCTTTTCGCTTGGATCTACAGCGGCTACTTCAACCTCAGGGATCCCTGCATCCCTAATCGCTATGGTACAGGGAGGGGTTTTCCCCTGGTGGTTGCAAGGTTCTAAACTGACATAAAGTTTTGATTGGGCTAGATATTTCTTGTTTATAGCTGTTATTGACTCCAGAGCATTTACCTCAGCATGAGCCTCTCCAAATCTTTCATGATATCCCTCTCCCAGAATTTGGTTTTTATGAACAATCACTGAACCTACTCTGGGATTTGGTGTACATCTGTTCCCCGCCAGCTTAGCCAATTGAAAGGCCCGTTTTATGTAGGTAAACTGTGACAAGACTTTGTTTTTTTATTGTTTAATTTTTGTGCTGAATTTCTATCTTAGTGAACAGAACTACTGAAAAGGGATTATTACTTATCCTTTTT